>NZ_JBQKFT010000018.1:0-57198 GCF_052119185.1 Bilifractor sp. LCP19S3_H10 | reverse complement strand
CACGCGCAAGAGATCTGACAGATGATGAATCTCGACGATTACAATGCCGCCTGTTGCAGCACGCGCAAGAGACCTGACAGATGATGAATCCTGACGATTACAAAGCCGGCTGTCACGCCGCGCACGCACGAGACCCGTCTTATATTATGTATGCATATACAGAACCACCTGAATCTGAAAGGAGGATATCAGATGAAATTCGGACACTTTGACGACGCGAACAAAGAGTACGTGATCAGCACTCCCCGTACTCCCCTTCCCTGGATCAATTATCTGGGTTCGCAGGATTTTTTCAGCCTGATTTCAAATACGGCTGGAGGATATTCCTTCTATAAAGACGCGAAGCTCCTGCGTCTAACCAGATATCGCTACAATAACTGTCCTCTCGATAACGGCGGACGTTATTACTATATTAAAGACGGGGATACCATCTGGAACCCCGGCTGGCAGCCGACACAGACTGAACTCGACAGCTATTCCTGCCGCCACGGTCTGGGATACACCATTATCACCGGCAGCAAAAATCAGATCGAGGCTACGCTTCAGGCATTTGTACCGATTCATGATAACTGTGAGATCAACCGCATCATTCTGACGAACAACTCCTCTTCCCAGCGGCATCTGGATCTGTTCAGCTTCGTAGAGTTCTGTCTCTGGAACGCACAGGATGACGCTTCAAATTTCCAGCGCAATTTTTCCACCGGTGAGGTGGAGGTACTCGGAAATACGATCTACCACAAGACCGAATATCGTGAACGCCGGAACCACTATGCCGTCTATTCTGTGAACCGCGATATCGACGGATTCGATACCAGCAGAGAGGCTTTCATCGGACTCTACAACGGCTTTGCCAATCCTGAGGCAGTGCTTGCAGGAAAAAGCAGGAACAGTATCGCACACGGCTGGCAGCCGGTCGGAAGTCACCATCTCAAGGTCGATCTCGCCCCGGGTGCCTCGGAGAGCTTTATTTTTGTTCTGGGATACTGTGAGAATCCGAAGGATCAGAAGTTCGAGGCCCCGAATGTCATCAACAAGAAGCCGGCAAATGAGCTTCTTGCAAAATATCAGACCGATGAACAGGTTGATCAGGCTTTTCAGGAACTGAAGGATTACTGGAACCGGCTGTTATCCACCTATACCGTGCACACCGATGATAAAAAGCTGAACCGCCTTGTGAACATCTGGAACCAGTATCAGTGCATGGTGACCTTCAATATGAGCCGCAGCGCCAGCTATTTCGAAAGCGGTCTCGGGAGAGGAATGGGATTCCGGGATTCCTGTCAGGATCTTCTGGGGTTCGTTCATCTGATCCCCGAAAGGGCACGTGAACGAATTATCGATATTGCGAATACTCAGTTCGAGGATGGCAGCACGTACCATCAGTATCAGCCTCTGACCAAAAAGGGAAACGCCGACATCGGCGGGGGCTTTAACGACGACCCTCTGTGGCTGATTGCCGCTGTCTGTGCATACATCCGCGAGACCGGCGATTTCTCAATTCTGGACGAAAAATGCGCCTTTGACTGCGATTTTTCCAGGGCCGTTCCGCTGATGGAGCACCTGAGAAGAAGCTTCCGCTTCACCTCAACGCACCGGGGGCCCCACAGCCTTCCGCTGATCGGCCGCGCAGACTGGAATGACTGCCTGAATCTGAATTGTTTCTCAGAGGAACCCGGCGAAAGCTTTCAGACCTTCGGTCCGAGCGAGGGACCGGTGGCAGAGTCTGTTTTTATCGCGGGAATGTATGTCAAATACGGAACGGAATATGCGGAACTGTGTGATCAGACCGGTCTTGATGAAGAAGCTGCGGAAGTCCGCAGGAATGTGAAGGAAATGGAGACCGCCATCGAAGATGCCGGATGGGACGGCAGCTGGTTTATCCGTGCATATGACGCATATGGCAAGCCTGTCGGGAGCCATACCTGTGAAGAGGGCCAGATCTATATCGAGCCTCAGGGCATGTGCGTAATGGCAGGTGTCGGAGTAGAGGACGGAAAGGCCGAAACCGCACTCAAAAGCGTTGAGCAGAAGCTCGAGACAAAATACGGCATCGTCCTGCTGCAGCCGGCTTACACAAAATATCATGTCGAGCTCGGTGAAATTTCCTCTTATCCTCCGGGGTATAAGGAAAACGCAGGGATCTTCTGTCACAACAACCCTTGGATTGCCTGTGCGGAGACCGTTCTCGGCCACGGCAACCGCGCCTTTGAGGTGTTCCGCAAGACCTGTCCGATCTACCTGGAAGATATCAGCGAGATTCACCGCACAGAACCATATGTGTACTGTCAGATGGTCGCCGGCATTGACGCGCCAACCTTCGGAGAGGGCAAAAACAGCTGGCTCACCGGCACCGCCGCGTGGACCTTCACGGCCATGAGTCAGTACATCCTCGGTGTTCAGCCTACCTTCCACGGATTGAAAATCGATCCGTGCATTCCTGACAACATGGAGGGATACACCATTGACCGCACCTTCCGCGGCGTCAGATACCACATCACCGTGGACAACTCCGCTCACGTACAGAAGGGTGTGAAATCCATGACGATAGATGGCAGTCCGGTCAAAGGCAACGTGATTCCGCCTGTTCAGGATAAAACTGACGTAAATGTCGTCGTGACACTCGGGTGAATTGTATATACCGTTTAAGCAGCGAAGGGGGAAATGCCTGTTCTGGCGGACGGTTTGGTGCACGGATGAATTTTATAAGGCTTTTAAGCAGCGAAAGGGCTGTCGCATCAGATGACGCGACAGCCCTTTCGCTGCATTGCAATTCATTTCACTGCCATGCATTGCTGTTAATTTTTACCAGGCATATTTATCACCGGATTTAATGCCTGAATTTTATCGATGGATCTGATTGTCTGATTTACGAGAAGTTTGTAACCAGAGATACAATCCTCAGGCAGAACAGAACGAATACCACCCACATTACCGGGCTGACATCCTTTGCCTTCTTCTCGAATACCTTCAGAATAACCCATGACAGGATACCGAACATGATACCTGTCGCGATGGAGTACGCCAGCGGCATCATCAGCATCGCCATGTACGCGGCTGCCGTATCGGCGATATCTCCGTCAAATTCAATCTTCTTCGCTGACGAGATCATCAGCATGCCGACATACAGAAGAGCCGGTGCTGTAGCAAAGCTCGGAATTGCAAGGAAGATCGGGCTCAGGAACAGGGACAGGATGAACATCACGCCGGTTGTAACCGCGGTCAGACCGGTGCGTCCGCCTGCAGCGACACCTGCGCTGGATTCTACGAAGGAAGTAATCGTGGATGTACCAAGGCAGGCACCTGCAACAGTACCAATAGCATCAGACAGAAGTACACGGCCTACACGGGGAAGATTTCCATCCTCATCCAGAAGTCCCGCCTTGTCTGCAACGCCGACAACCGTTCCAACGGTATCAAAAAGATCTACATACAGGAAGCTGAACATAATCGCGATGAACTGAATCAGATGCTGTCCTGCCCATGCGAAATTAAACTTGAACGCCGTGTTCGCGATGCCTCCGAGCTGAAGACCTGCGGAGAAGTTCGGGAATACACTGTAGACGCCCGCGTCAACGTCAACAACATACCAGCCGGCTGCCTGTGCGATCATTCCGAGAACCCAGGTAACGATAATGCCGATCAGTACAGAACCCTTTACATTGTAATGCACCAGGATCAGGATGATGATGAATCCGATCAGCGCCAGGGCGACATCCGGTTTGCTGAAGTCTCCAAGGCCAACCTTTGTGGAATCATTTGCAACGACGATGTTCGCGTTCTGAAGACCGATGAACGCTACGAACAGTCCGATACCTGCGGAGATACCGTTCTTCAGGTTTGCCGGGATTCCGTTGATGATCTGCTCACGTACCTTGAACAGGGACATGATGATAAAGATAATGCCCTCAATAAATACAGCAGTCAGACAGATTGTGAATGCATCTGCCTGTCCTCCAAGTTCGCCCAGACATACGGTATAAGCAAAATACGCGTTCAGTCCGAGACCTGCGGAAAGAGCAATCGGGTAATTTGCGAAGAATCCCATGATGAAGGTAGCGATCGCCGAAGCAAGAGCTGTTGCAACGAATACGCCGCTCCGATCCATAACCGTACCCAGAATATTCGGGTTGACGGCAAGGATGTAAGCCATCGTCAGGAAAGTTGTGAGACCAGCGATGATCTCAGTTCTCACGGTTGTGCCGTGCTCTTTGAGTTTGAAAATTTTCTCCATCTCCACTCGCCGGAATAACCGGCTCCTCCTTTTGAAAAAATTTTAAATAGTTGATTTATGATTCATCCGAAAGGCAGATTCTGCCTCTGCGGAACAATCATCCTGATTTATTAACCACTCAATCATATTCATCATTTATTCCGCGGCGCGCATCTCAGCAATCCACCGCATATACGCGTGCCTGCCGCATCAGAGTGAAAAATCAAACGCGTCGCTTCCGATCTCCTGATTCTTCCAGTTCATCAGCCAGAGCATCATTTCTCTCTCACCGGCTCTTTCGAGAGTTTTAATGCAGCCCTCAATATTTGCCGCATTGAAAAATCCCTCTTCCGCCAGAAGTTTCAGCACCGGGAGATTCCGGTCAGCCGCGAGATGACGCAGAATTTCCTCCAGCTTTTCATTGATTCTGCCGCGGTACTCCGCCGCCTTCTCCGGGGCGAGATCCTCCGGATATTTCAGACGCATCAGAATCATTTCCACTCTCCTGGAATCCATCCAGGTACGGTCGAGCACCCTGTCATAGACCGAGAAATCATACTCCTTCCCGTTTCTGCCGAACCCGGTGAGCAGATCATTCATCATGTAGGTATTCTCAACCGGAAACACAAGAATCGTGCCGGAATTCTGAAGTTTTATTCTGTCTGTCTCGTTTTCTCCCGCGCTACGTGCATATTTTAACAGAATTGCGTCTTTTTTTAAATACTTATCTATCGATACCATGCGCTATTCCAATCTGCTTCACAACACATTCACTTCCCGGCACCATTTTTTCTCGCATTGCATTCATTTTCCCGGTACCATTCTGCCTTAAATCGCATTCACTTCCCGGGAAAGTTCCTTTTCCCTCTCGGAAAGCATGAACTTTTTATGATAGCGGAAATATTCCTCATTCCCGTGCGCACTGAGAAAACGGACGCTGTAATCATTGACTGTAAGTTCTGTCACCAGGAGAAGCATTTCATTCCCGTCGCCAAAGGCGCGGCTGACAAAATCGAATACGTTGGAAATTTCCCTGCTGATCCGGGAGGTCTCCTCCTTCATAGAGCTGACGCGCCCCGCGAAAATTCTTTTTACAATTTCAAATTCCTTATCGGATCCCGCAGGCTTTTCCAGACGAAAATCCTTCAGACACTCCCCGGCAAAGGCGATGGGGTACTGCCTCCGGAGTCTCTCATCGTCTGTGATCCCGTTTGCCGCCGTCAGCTCCTCCAGCTTCTGCTCTTCTTTCTGCATAGCTTCTGTCAGAAGCTCCGAGACGGACCGCGCATTTTTTTCCTGTATCCCGGCACCGATCTCAGCCAGTCCGGCGTGCAAACCCTTCAGGCAGTCTTCCTCCCGCACGTTCTGCCGGATTTCCGGCAGAAGCGCCTCCGTCAGAAGCCCAAGAAGCGTGATTCTCTCATCAAAGGGTGCCTTCCCCGCTCTCGCCACGATCTGGCTCTCCGCGGTCCCGTCCAGAATGCGGCGGACCTGGTAGTCTTCCCGGTACTTCCGGTACAGCTGATAATACGTCGCAAATTCTGCGGCAATTCTCGGATGGTGCAGATACTGTCCGATCAGCATCTCATCAACCGGGAAACTCTGTTCCTCATAGAGAAAAATTGCCTCGGACAAATCTTCCCAGCCGCGCGCCGTCACATAGTTCTTGCCGTCAACCGTCGTCTCGATCGAATAGAAATCATCCGGATTGATATCCAGATAAGACTGAATCGCCTTGTGAATTCCCTGCTTTTCTGCATAGGTCTTCCATGTGGCATAGTCCGGCTCCGCCTTCAGGACCTTAAGGCGGTCCAGTGTGACGATATCAAACTCATGCACCGAGCGGTTGTACTCCGGCGGATTGCCGGCAGTTACCACGACCCAGCCCCGCGGAATCTGATGATTGCCGAAGGTCTTGTACTGTAAAAACTGAAGCATGGAAGGACCGAGCGTTTCCGATACACAGTTGATCTCATCCAGAAACAGGATGCCCTCCTTTTTCCCGGATTTCTCCATGTTTTCATACATGGAGGCGATAATCTCACTCATCGTATATTCGGAAACATTGCAGGCTTCGCCCTGATAGCTCTTGCGGGAGATAAACGGCAGACCGAGCGCGCTCTGTCTCGTGTGGTGTGTCATGGAATATGAGACGAGGGAGATATCAAGCTCCCTCGCGATCTGTTCCATGATTGCAGTTTTTCCGATTCCCGGCGCGCCGATCAGGAACACCGGTCTCTGCCTCTCCAGAGGAATTCTGTAATTTCCATATTCATCCTTCATCAGATAGATCATCACTGCCTGACGAATCTGTTCCTTTGCCTGCTGTATATTCATTCCTGACTCTTTCTGTATCTCTGACTCTTTCTGCGTCTCCGTTTGTGTTCCGGTTCGTCGCCCCGTCTGCGTCTCCGTTTGTATTACGTTTTCTTTTTCAGGGCCAGTTCCGCCAGCCTGTCAGCACGATTGCGATGCATGCCCGGCGGACGCGGCTTACTGCTCACGCATCTTCATCTTTGCTTCCGCTAACCAAGGTCTTCCGCGTCCAGAACGAGCCTCATCGCCCACGACGGCACCTTCGGAATCTCAAATCCCTCTCTGACAAAAATAAACGCCGTCTGATACTCTGGTTTCCGCAGTGGAAACGTCCCGTATCCGTCCGTGAAATAAAGGAGTCCCCGGAGATTTCTCAGTTCTCCGGAAGATCTCATCTGGTCTACCCGTTCAAACACGGGCCGGAAGTCCGTTCCTCCGGACCCGGAAATCTCAATGCTCTTCATGTACCGCTCAAACTCTTCATCGGAGGTTATCTTTCTGTCCTCCTGTATGTCGCTGTCACATTGTATAATATGAAGATTCATCCGTTCTGTAAAGCTTTCTGTCGTTTTCAGCACGGACCAAGTCTTGTGGAGAAAGTTCCGGATCGTCGATCCCTGGCAGGATCCAGAGGTATCCAGCGCGATGACAAAATCACGGATCTTCATGGTCTCCCGATATTCAAGCGGCTCGATCAGCGGCATATTCCGGTACAGCTGCATGCCATAGGTATAATAGATATAGTCAAATTCATCCGGGTTGACGTGAATCTCTTCCGCCGATCTCGCAAACTTCCGGAGAAACGACTCATACTCTCCGCTTTTCCGGTACTGCTCGTGAAAAACCTTTTTCAATCCACCCGGAACTCTTGCCTGGTTCTTCTCGAAGGATTCCATGTCCTTCTGCACGCCGCTGCTGATGGTCTGCCACTTCTGTCCCACCGAATCTCCGCCCCGGCGGATGATCATCTCCTTCCAGACATGATCTTCCATCAGCCATGGCTCGTGCAGATCAAAATGGAAAAGCTCACGGAGTTCCTCTGCTCCATTCTCTCTATGAGCATTGCCATCTCCCGAGGCCAGATTTTCTCCCGGAACATTACCATCCCTCGAGGCCAGATTCTCTCCCCGAACATTGCCATCCTTCGTGACCTGATTTTCTCCCGGAACATTGCCATCCTTTTCCGGTACGGATTCTCCAAGGAACAAACGATAAAGGCTCTCGGCGGTCATCTTCTCTGTGTATCTGCGCAGCTGGCGGATCCGGTTTCTGCGCTCCCAGTCTTCCGGGAGCTCCAGATCACGAAGGCCGCACTCCTCCACCGCGTTTTCCGCGGCGATATCGGCAGCCATGTCCCACAGCCCCGTCTCCAGTCTCGCATACCGGAACGGATGCCGAAAGAGACAGTGGAAAATCATGTGAAGGCAGGTTCGGATCAGTCGGATCCGATCCTCTCGAAACAACCGGATCACCGTTTCCGCGTCGCAGTATATGTAGCTGCCGTTGGTTCCGATGCCCGCAGGAAGATCCGCCAGACGGTACCCGCCGGCATCAATACCGAGCAGACTTCCGGCGAGCTTTTCCCCGATGGTCTTCTTTTCGTGATCGCCCTTCAGAGCCGGATTCGTCCTGTCTCCCGTCAGTTCGCCCTTCGGAGCCGGATTCGTCCTGTCTCCCGGTTCATCAGCTTTCTCTGCGGACGGTGTATAAAAGACCACCGGCATAGTCAGCAGCGCCCGGTTCAGATATGGCATCTCCGTGATCAGCTTGTCCCGCACGAACTGCAGAATCTGCCCGGCAAGCGCCTCCCGCGAATCCGGATACGCGGTTTTATCTCTTTCAGTTTTCTGCGTCTCATCTGTTATCATTCACTTACTCTTCTTCGCACAGTCCTGCATGCTGCGCCGGTTCGTTTGTTTGTTTTCTGAACGCTCTGTTTGGGTTTGTTTATTTTCTGAGCGTTCTGAACGCGCTATTCTGGTCTGTTTATTTTCTGAGCGTTCTGTCAGCTTATACCAGTTCTGCCAGCTCGCAGATCAGCTTCTCGGACTTCTCCCAGCCAAGGCAGGGATCTGTGATTGATTTTCCATAGATACCCTCACCGATCTTCTGGTTTCCATCTTCCAGATAGCTCTCGATCATGAGTCCCTTCACCATCCTGTGAATGTCTTCAGATACATGCATGCTGTGAAGAACGTCCTTGGCAATACGGATCTGCTCAATGTATTTTTTGCCGGAATTCGCATGATTGCAGTCCACGATCACCGCCGGGTTCTTCAGATCCCGCTCCGCATAGAGCTCGCAGACATTCCGAAGGTCCTCATAATGATAATTTGGCATACTGTTGTTAAATTTGTCAACATATCCGCGGAGAATAGCATGTGCCATCGGATTTCCGGTTGTCTGAACCTCCCATCCCCTGTAAAGGAACTTCTGTCTGGACTGAGCCGCTGTGATGGAATTCATCATAACCGTCAGATCGCCGGAGGTCGGATTCTTCATTCCTGCAGGGATGCCGATGCCGCTCGCCACGAGGCGGTGCAGCTGATCCTCCACGGAGCGCGCGCCGACCGCCACATAGGACAGCAGATCCGACAGATATCGGTGATTCTCCGGATAGAGCATCTCCTCCGCGCAGGTGAAGCCGGTCTCCCGGATCACTCTCGTGTGCATATCCCGGATCGCGATGATGCCCGCGAGCATATCCTCCTTGCCCTCGGGATCCGGCTGATGCAGCATTCCCTTATATCCGGTGCCGAGCGTTCTCGGTTTATTCGTATAGACACGGGGAATGATGAAGATTCTGTCCTTCACCTTTTCCTGTACTTTTGCCAGACGGTTCATATAATCCAGAACAGCATCTTCATTGTCCGCCGAGCAGGGGCCGATAATCAGAAGGAAGCGGTCATCCTTCCCGGTAAAGATAGCTTCGATCTCCTGGTCTCTCTGCTCTTTGATATCCTTCAGCCTCTGGTCAAGCGGAAACTCCGCCTTCAGCTCCTGCGGTGTCGGAAGTTTCCGGATAAAATTCATCTGCATTTCCATAGTGTCTTTTCTCCTTGTTTCATGATCGGATCGTTCCGAATCTATTTTCACGCTTTAAAGTGTAAAAGAAGCGTGTCTTTATATGATACCATAAATACACATCAAATCAACCCGGCACGATATTTTTTTCACATCCTGCCAGATATTTCACATTTTCACCCTGTTGTCGCACACATATGACCAAATTTTCTCTCCGCCCCTGGCTCAAGTCACCTTGACCTGCGTTCCATGTTGCTGAACAGAACCATTCATCCTTTGAAAAAAATCCCTCCGGATACATTCCTTTCAGATATCTTTTCCTGTACAATAGAGCTGTAGAAATTCGATATCCTTCAGATTACGAATCGAAGGAAGCAAACGAACGAGGAGAACCGCCATGACTGAAAACAAAATATTTACCAGAAGAAATATGTTCTCTCTGGGCGCCATGATTCTTTCCTCTTTTATCATGGCCTGCGGCAACAACCTGCTGATTGAAGAAGCCAACCTGCTCCCGGGCGGAGTCATGGGCATCTCCCGTCTGACACATGTCATCGCCGGCTTGTTCCATGTAAATATTCCCCTGATCGTTGTGTATCTGGGGCTGAATATTCCGGTTGCGCTTTTCTGCATCCGCCATATATCAAAGCGATTTGTACTGCTGTCCCTGATCCAGATTCTGATGCTGTCTCTATTCATGCATCTGTTCCCTCACTACCGGATCTTCGACCAGGAAATTCTCAATGTAATCTTTGGCGGTGTGATCTGGGGTGCGGGCACCACGATTGCCCTTCAGGGCGGCGGTTCCACCGGAGGAACAGATTTCATCGCCCTCTATGTATCAAACAAGACGGGGAATGAGATCTGGATGCAGGTCTTCTTCTTCAACTGCCTGCAGCTGGCGATCTTCGGATCGGTCGCAGGATGGGGCCAGGCCGGCTATTCGATTATCTTCCAGTTTATATCCACCCGGATGATTAATACCTTCCACAACCGCTACAAACGGGTCGTGCTTCAGATATTCACCAAGCACAAGACCGATGTCACAAACGCCTATCTCCGGCGCTTCGACCATGGCGTCACCATTCTGGACGGCACCGGAGGCTATACCGGTGAAAAGACCAGTCTCCTGCTTGCCGTCACATCCAGCTACGAGGCGAGCGAGGCAATTGAAGTGATTCGCCGGGCAGATCCACACGCCATCATAAATGTCGTGAAATCCGAAAAGCTCGTCGGCAACTTCAAGCAGCCCCGGCTATGATTCGAAACGAGATAAAACACGCTGCGCGAGTTTTATCTCGCTATCGCGACGCTCGCCGCACACGAATACTTCGCATTCGGCTGCGGCTCTCTGTTCGCGTAAATCAGACCTGCTCCGGGATTTTTTCCCGGCCGCAGTTGCCGCAGTGTAGTATTCTCCCAAAAAAATTGAAATTCATTCACGTTTCGTATATAATCATGGAAGTGTTTTCCGCGTTAAACTGTTGCGCTGTAAACCAGCGCAATCACCAAACTACTGCGCTGTAAACCGGTGCAATCACTAAACTGTTGCGCTGTAAACCGGCGCAGTCACTAAACTGTTGCGCTGTAAACCGGCGCAATCACCGTTTTCAGTAAACTGCCATGCGATACTCAATCGACCGAAATTCCAGACAGCCCGCCTATATGCAGCTCTATCTGCAGATGCGGGAGGACATTGTGACAGGAGCCTATCCCTACGGTACGAAACTGCCCTCCAAACGACTGGTCACCTCCGAGGTAGGAGTCAGCATCATCACCGTCGAGCACAGCTACGCGATCCTGTGTGACGAGGGCTATGTTGAGTCGAGAGAGCGAAGCGGCTATTATGTCTGCTACCGGGAAGCGGACGTCGTTCCTGTGGCGGGAATGTCAGCCCGCGAAGGTGGTGCCGGAGGGCATGCGCATCCGTATCCGCCACGTTTTTCCGAGAAACGACTGAAACGCCAGGAACGTGATGTGCTGGATGAGACGACACGCTCCGGAGTTTCGGACAGCTCTGACGGCATTCCGTACAGCATCCTTGCGCGGACCATGCGCAGGGTTCTGACCTGTCAGGGAGAGAAGGTTCTGGTCAAGTCTCCGGGAAGCGGCGTCCCCGAGCTGCGGATTGCGATCGCATCCTATCTGGCCAGAAGCCGCGGCATCCGCATCGAACCGTCTCAGGTCATCATCGGATCCGGAGCGGAATACCTGTACAGCCTGATCGTTCAGCTGCTCGGCCATGACCGGATCTACGCTCTCGAAGATCCCTCTTATGAGAAAATCCGCCGCATGTACGCGGCGAACGGTGTCGTCTGCGATATGCTCAAAATGGGACCCGAGGGTATCCTGAGCACCGAGCTCGCGGCCACAAGGGCCACCGTTCTTCATGTGACGCCCTTCAACAGTTTCCCGAGCGGCATCACAGCTTCTGCCTCCAAGCGGAGGGAATACATCCGGTGGGCGGCAGACAGAAACGGAACCATCATCGAGGATGATTTTGATTCGGAATTCACGGTATCCTCCAAGGCCGAAGACACGCTCTTCTCCCTGGAGCCCATGAAGACCGTGATCTATCTGAACACTTTTTCCAAAACCGTCTCACCCTCCATCCGTATCGGATACATGATCCTGCCGGAGGAGCTTGTGGGACAGTTTCAGACGAAGGTCGGCTTCTATTCAAGCACCGTCCCCACCTTTGAGCAGTATGTCCTGACAGACCTGATCAACAGCGGAGACTTCGAACGGCATATTAACAGTGTGCGCAGAAAACGCCGGAAGGAAAGGGAAACAACTGAACTTCTATAATTTTATCATTTACACTTTGGGGGAAATATGGAAAAAAGAGAAACGCTTGGATCCAGACTTGGATTCATTCTGCTGTCGGCGGGCTGTGCCATCGGAATCGGCAATGTGTGGCGATTCCCCTACATAACCGGTAAGTACGGCGGCGGATTTTTTGTGCTGATTTACATCGTCTTTCTGCTGATTCTCGGAATTCCGATCATGACCATGGAATACTCCATGGGCCGGGCCAGCCGCAGAAGTATTCTTCCCGCGTACCGCATGCTCGAGAAAAAAGGAACGAAATGGCATCTGATGGGCTATCTGTCCATGGCAGGAAACTATGTGCTTCTGATGTTCTACTCCGTCGTATCGGGATGGATCCTCTACTATGCGGTGCAGATGGCCGCCGGGCGCTTTGATGGAAAGAGCACCGTGGAGATCACATCCGTCTACGCCCACATGATCTCCTCACCGGCGATTCTGACGGGCTTTATGCTCATCATTGTTCTTATAACCGCCGTGGTCTGCAGCAACGGGCTTCAGGGCAGTGTTGAAAAAATCACGAAAATCATGATGATCGCCCTGATCCTGATCATGATCGTTCTCGGAATCCGCAGTCTGACTCTTCCCGGCGCCGGCAAGGGCTTTTCCTTCTATCTGAAGCCGAGCATCAGCAACATCAAGAAGGCGGGCGTGTGGAACGTCATGTACGCCGCGCTGAATCAGAGCTTCTTCACGCTGAGCATCGGTATGGGTGGCATGGAAATCTTCGGAAGCTACATCGACAAGACCAAGCGCCTCGCAGGGGAAGCCGTCATCGTGACATGCCTGGACACCTTTGTCGCCATCACGGCGGGTCTGATCATCTTCCCGGCATGCTTTGCCTACGGCATCTCTCCGGACGCCGGTCCGAGCCTGATCTTCCTGACCCTGCCGAGAGTCTTCTCCTCGATGGCTCTGGGCAGACTGTGGGGAACACTGTTCTTCATCTTCCTGTTCTTCGCGGCGCTCTCCACGATGATCGGTGTGTTCGAGAACCTTCAGGCATTCGCCATCGATCTGCACCACACGCCCCGCAAAAAAGCCGGACTGATCAACGGAATCATTATTGCGCTGGGCTCGATTCCCTGCGCACTCGGCTTCAACCTCTGGAGCAGCTTCCAGCCGCTGCGGGCAGGCAACACAATCATGGACATGGAGGACTTCTTCGTCAGCAACATCTGTCTTCCGGTCGGCTCCTTTGTCATCATTCTCTTCTGTACCTGGAAATACGGATGGGGCTTTGAGAATTACCTCAGCGAGGTCAACGAGGGCTCCGGCATCCCGGTTTCCGGAAAACTTAAGTGGTACTTCAAGTATGTGCTTCCGGTGATCGTCGGATTCCTGGTTGTGTACGGTATCGTGACCTACTTCTGAAATTTAAACGAGATAAAACACGCTGCGCGAGTTTTATCTCGCTATCGCGACGCTCGCCGCACACGAATACTTCGCATTCGGCTGCGGCTCACTATTCGCGTAAATAAGCAGTTCGCCATTCGCGAACATCAAATAGCCAGCGTCTTTTTCAGAGGCGCTGGCTATAATGTATTTTACATATATATGTTTAATCCTTCAATGATGCCGGAAGAGATCCCCTGTCAAGCCTGTCCGGTAGTCTGCTTCTCTTACCTGTCAGATCTTCATCGAAAGTCCGATCCGTTTTTTCTCGAGATCTACGCTGATGACCTTGACCTCCACGACATCTCCCACGGAAACCACGTCGAGCGGATGTTTAACGAACTTGTGATCGGACATCTCGGAGATGTGCACCAGACCGTCTTGATGGACGCCGATATCTACAAACGCGCCGAAATCGATGACATTCCGGACGGTTCCCTTGAGAACCATTCCGACCTTCAGATCTTCCATGCCGAGGACATCGCTCCGGAGGATCGGCTTCGGCATATCTTCACGTGGATCCCTTCCCGGCGCATTCAGCTCCTTTACAATATCGCGCAGGGTCGGCTCGCCGATTCCGAGCTTTTCCGCCATGGAAGGATAATCCTTTACGACCACCTTCTGTCCGGATTTCCGGGTCTGTCCGGCTCCGGTAACCGCGGTCGACGCAAAGAGTTCTTCCTTGTTCAGACCGAGCTCGTCCACAAGGGCGTCCGCCGCGCCGTAGCTCTCCGGATGAACACCGGTATTGTCCAGCGGCTCGCTGCCTCCCGCAATCCGCATAAAGCCCGCGCACTGCTCGAAAGCCTTCGGTCCGAGCTTCGGAACCTTCAGCAGCTCCCTTCGGCTGACGAAACGGCCGTTCTGCTCACGGAACTCAACGATATTTTTTGCCAGCGTCTTGCTGACGCCGGACACATGCTCCAGAAGAGGAGCAGATGCGGTATTCAGATCCACGCCCACGCGGTTCACACAGTCCTCGACCACGCCGCCGAGCGCCTCTCCGAGCCGCTTCTGATTCATGTCATGCTGATACTGTCCCACTCCGATCGCCTTCGGATCGATCTTGACAAGCTCCGCCAGCGGGTCCTGCACACGTCTTGCCATGGAAGCTGCGCCTCTCTGTTCCACGTCAAAATCCGGGAACTCCTCGGCCGCCAGCTTGCTGGCGGAGTATACGGACGCGCCCGCCTCATTTGTGATCATGTACTGCACCTTGCAGTCCGGAATCTCTTTCAGAAGATCCACAATGACCTGCTCGGACTCTCTGGACGCGGTTCCGTTTCCCAGTGAAATCAATGTGACATGATACTTCTGGATCCAGTTCTTGACCAGCTTTTTCGCCTCCTCCAGCTTCCGCTGATTCGGCTTCATGTTTGATGAAGGCGGAACCGGATAGATGATCGCCGTATCCAGCACTTTTCCGGTTTCATCCACAACCGCCAGCTTACAGCCGTGCGCATATCCGGGATCCCAGCCGAGAACGACCTGTCCGGCAATCGGAGGCTGCATCAGAAGCTGCTCCAGGTTTTTGTCAAAGACCTTGATCGCGCCGTCCTCTGCTTTTTCCGTCAGCTCACTGCGGATCTCCCGCTCAATTGCCGGCCCGATCAGTCTCTTGTAACTGTCCTGCATGGCCGAGATCAGAACCGGCATCGTATACTGGTTGTTGCTTTTGATCAGCGTATGACCGATGAAGAGGATGATTTTCCTCACATCCACCTCGATTCGGACGGTCAGAATGTTCTCCTTCTCTCCGCGGTTGATTGCGAGTACACGATACCCCGTAATCTTCGACACCGGTTCCTGAAAATCGTAATACATCTCGTAAACCGACTTCACCTCCGGATCCTTCGCCTGAGAAACAAGGATACCTGTCTTTCTCGTGAAGTTGCGGATTCCGGTGCGGAAATCCGCATTGTCGGAGATCATCTCCGCGATGATGTCTGAAGCGCCGGCAATTGCCTCCGCAGCGGTTTTCACACCTTTTTCCTCGCTGATAAAGGCCTTCGCCTCTTCCTCAACCGGCCGGGTAATCTTCTGCTCCAGGATGATCTGCGCCAGAGGCTCCAGTCCCTTCTCCTTCGCGACTACCGCGCGCGTCCGGCGCTTCTGCTTATATGGCCGGTAGATATCCTCAAGAGACACCAGCGTTTCCGCGCCGTCAATCGCCTTTGACAGCTCGTCCGTCATCTTGCCCTGCTCTTCAATGGAAGACCGTACAGCTGCCTTTCTGTCCTCCAGATTTCGCAGATACCCCAGTCTCTCGCTCAGATTACGAATCTGCTCGTCATTCAGCTCCCCGTGCTTTTCCTTCCGGTAGCGGGCGATAAAAGGGATGGTGTTCCCCTCGTCAATCAGGCTGATCACCGCCTCCACCTGCCACGGCTCAATCTCCAGTTCCTTCGCAATCTGCTTTGCAATATCCATCGGTTCAATACTCCAATACTATTTTTTACTTTCTTTACATGATACGCCTGTCAAAAGCATCACTGCTGACAGAACAATCCTCAACATACCTTACTAGAAAACTCAGCGGTCGGCAAGTCCCTTACCGGATTCCTTCTACGGCAATCCAGTTCTCCCCGTCCTTTGTGTGAATCAGAACATCGGAGAAGCCGGCGTTACGGAACAGCGTCCGGTACTCTTCTGCCGTCGGGACTGTCATCTGATACCTGCGGATGTTTTCCTTCGCGCTTTCCGGCAGTTTTCCATTGTCGTAGATGTCCGCGATCAGCATAAAGTGACCTCCCTGCTTCAGCACTCGTCTGACCTCCTTCAGACTCTCCTGCGGATCCGGCCAGAAATAGAAGCTTTCCACCGTTGTAATCACATCAAAAAATTCATCATCAAAAGGAAGTTCCTCCACAGACGCCTGCAGCACACACATTTTTCCATCAGAGACGTCTTCCTGATTCAGCTCCAGCGACTGATGCACAGACACCGCCGAATAGTCCACGCCCACGACATAACCGGCTCCTCTCACCGAAAGCCTGTGCAGCGTGGCCCCGCCCCCGCAGCCGATATCCATGACAACGTCCCGGGACTGCAACGTCAAAAAGTCCAGACCCCAGTTTGTCACGGCGTCATGACTTTCATTCATCCGGTGCAGCATCTGCGCCCCGGCCTTGCCCGAAGGCTTCGCCGGATTGCCCTCCTCCGTAATTCTCTGCTCCTCTATACTTTTTCCCTGATCCTCACTGTATTGCTTATTGTCTTCCACTATCATTCATCTGACCTTCTTTACATCGCTTATAATGTTTGTGTTTGCTCTTGATACGTTCTGGAATCGCATATGCTCTCCCGGGACGTTTTCTCCCGGAACACTCTGATTTACATCATCCTCTGCCGGTCTCCCGGCGGCACCCTGATTTGCATCATCTGCAATGAGACCGGCTTCTTCCCTGCCTTGCAGGGTATTTATCAGACCATCACCACATTGTACTGCCTGTTCGTGATCATCAGGGCAAGGCACTCTTCGTCATCTGTGCGGAATCTTTCATTGACATAACGCGGTGGAAACCAGATGAAATCTCCCTTCGTGCACACACCGAAGGAGGTCACCAGTCTCCCCCGGATGATGTAAAGCCCGTAAGCACAGGTGTATCTGTGGGCAGGTCTCTCAAAATCCGCCGGGAACCGGATATATTCCACGGTCATCCCGGTCTCGTGATCGATCAGAAGCGGCTTTGCGTAGAACCGGCTGCCGATCGGCTCCTCCTTTTCACACCAGATCTCGCTGTCGAAGGCAGGAAAAACTCTCAGCTGATTTTCCTTCTTATTCAGCTCCTGGATGACACGTTCCCTCCGGGATTCCTCTTCTCCCAGAAACTCGATGTCAAACGGCCGGTTTGCCACAAACAGAAAATGACAGTCCTTTCCCGGTGCCGCCCCGTGGCCGCACGGATAACCGGCAGGATTCCAGATAAAGGTCTCCGGCTTAAAAACAGACTCACCCATCTGGAGGGCTCCGTCGATCACATAGATCCCGTGAGCACAATTGTGCCTGTGATCCGGCTTCCAGTACCCTTCCGGGTAATGTGAGAACCAGATCACCGCGCCGTTCAGCGTATCATTGATCATCGGATTGTACTCTGATCTGCAGCCGTCTCTGTCATCGCGGACAGTCCAGCCCTCCCTGTCATACACATTAAAAACCTTCGGTGATAATAATTGCATCGTTCTGCGCGCCATAATGTCTGATCTTCCCCTTGCATCGCCCCTGCGGGCTTACTGCCTATTCTACAAATAGCCTGCGTGCTTACTATTCTTTCGATAATATAATCTGCGTGGTTACTGTTCTTTCTATAACATAGCCTGCGGGCTTACTGTTCTTTCTATAACATAGCCTGCGGGCTTACTGTTCTTTCCATAATTATAAGTATAAAACTCCCGGCGCCTCATTACAATCCATTGCTTTCATACGAAATATCGCGCGCGGAACAGACTTCACAGTTTTTTCACAGTTGCATGCACAAAAGAACACATATTTTTTTTACTCTTTTTCATGGTGTGAAAATCGGCCTGTCTTCTCCCGCACAGAGAAACAGAGCCCGTTTCACGCATACACGACAATATGAAGGGAGTTACGAGATGATTGAAGTTGAACATCTGACGCGGCGCTTCGGCGATCACATTGCGGTAAATGACCTGAGCTTCACAGCGGAAAAGGGCACCATTTACGGCTTTCTCGGTCCGAACGGCGCGGGAAAATCCACGACCATGAATATGATGACCGGCTATCTGGCGCCGTCGTCCGGAACCGTTAAGATCGACGGTTTCGACATTCTGAAGCAGCCGGAGGACGCCAAGAAAAGAATCGGCTACCTGCCCGAGATTCCTCCGGTTTATCCGGATATGACGGTGAAGGAATACCTCTTTTTCGCGGCTGAACTGAAGGAGGTCCCGAAGGCGGACCGCGCGGGCGCCGTGGAGAACGCCATGCAGAAGACAGGCACAAAGGGCATGCAGAACCGCCTGATCAAAAACCTGTCAAAGGGATATAAGCAGCGTGTCGGACTGGCGCAGGCCATCATCAACAATCCGGAGATCATCATTCTGGACGAGCCGACCGTCGGACTTGATCCCGAGCAGCAGAAGGAGATGTTCGACTATGTCAGAACGCTCCGGAAGGATCACATCATCATCCTGAGTTCTCACATTCTCTCCGATGTCAGCAGTCTCTGCGATTACGTATGGATTATCAACAAGGGCCAGCTTGTCGCGAGTGATAAGCCGGAGAATCTCCGCACGGCCATGAGCCATAAACAGGAGGTCATCATCGACGTTCTCGGAGACAATGAGCAGACCCTGGGCGACGCGCTTCGCCGCATTGATCTGGTATCCGGCGTAAACGTCTCTGTCGCAAAAGATCCCGGAAAGGGCGCACCTCTCCAGCTTCACGCGGTCATTCACTCGGAACAGACGCTGGATATCCGTCCGGCCATTTCCCAGGCTGTCTTCGGCGCTGGAATGTATTTCCTGTCCATGAATCAGAGCGAACGCTCTCTGGAAGATGTCTTCCTGTCTCTTACCAGTGATGACGCACGCCCCGCTTCTGATCGCAAGCGCACCGGAAAGCACAGCCCGGATTCCGACGCTTCGGATGACAAGAGTGCCGCGAAGCACAGCCAGGATTCCGGCGCTTCGGATGACAAGAGTGCCGCAAAGCACAGCCCGGATCCTGCGGATTCTGATCACAAGGAGGTGTCTGACTGATGAAGGCAATTGCAAAGAAAGATTTTCAATCAAACTTTCATTCCATAACGGGCTGGCTTTTTATCGCCGTATTCTGGGCCTTCCTGTCATTTTTTGTATCGAACTATAATTTTCTGAGCCTGAGCTCTGACATCACGGGAACCATCAGCACCGTCGAGATCATTTTTCTGATCCTGATGCCGATCCTCTGCATGCGTTCCTTCTCTGAGGAGCAGCGCCAGAAGACGGACCAGATTCTCTTCACCGCCCCGGTATCCGTGGGACAGGTCGTATTCCAGAAATTCCTGGCTCTGGCGGAAATCTACACGATTCCTACTCTGATGACCTGCATCTATCCTCTGATCCTGTCGGCATTCGGAAATGTATCCTTTGGATCGGATTATATCGCCATCCTCGGCATGTGGCTCTACGGACTGGCCTGCATCGCGATCTGTGTTTTTGCATCCTCTCTGACAGAAAACCCGATCATTGCGGCCGTTCTGTCTTTCCTCTTCCTCTTCGTGATGTATCTGATCCCGACCATTCAGAACATGGTCTCCTCCAATACCGTACTCACGAAATTCCTGACCGCCATCGATGTCCGGGGCCAGTTTGAGAACTTCCTCTCCGGAAGTCTGAACATTACCGCGATCATCTATATGGCGACCGTTATCTTCCTCTTCCTGTTCCTGACTACGCAGATTATCCAGAAGAGAAGGTATTCTATTTCGAAAAAAACGATCTCCTTCGGAGCGTACAGCTCGGTCATGATCGTCGTTGTTCTCGCCATCACCGTTATCGTGAACCTGGCAGTCACAAAGCTTCCGGATTCCATGCAGAATATTGACGTCACCTCCAGCCGTCTCTACTCCCTCACCGACGATACGAAGAATCTCGTCTCCGGCCTGAAGGACGATGTCACGATCTATGTGCTTGACAAGGAAAGTGCATCCGACAAGACCCTGAATAAAACACTGAAGAGTTATGAGGCTTTGTCGAAGCATATCAAGGTCAGCTACGTCGATCCTGCGGAAAATCCAACCTTTATCCAGAAGTACACTGATGATTCTTCCAATGTCTATATGAACTCTCTGATCGTCACCTGCGGTGACAAGAGCAAGATTGTCAATTTCAGCGATGTGTATGAGACCTCCACGGATTACACCACCTATTCCCAGAAAACTACGGGATATGACGGTGAAGGTCAGATCACCTCTGCCATTGACTATGTCACAAGCGACAGCAATCCGGTCATCTACACACTGACCGGGCACAACGAAACCGCCCTGTCCAGTACTTTCACCGATGCCGTAAGCAAAATGAACATCACGGTACAGGATCTGGATTTCATGCAGAACGACAGTGTCCCGGATGACGCACAGGCAGTCATCATCAACGCGCCGACCTCTGACCTGTCCTCTGACGATCTGAAGAAACTCGAGGATTACTTCAATAAAGGAGGAAATGTCATCGCGGTCACAAACTATGAGGCGACCGGCGATATGACGAATTACAAGGCTCTTCTATCCTACTTTGGAATCACGCTGAATGACGGCGTTGTTCTGGACAGCGACAGCAGCCGCTACTATCAGTATCCCTCCTACCTTCTCCCGAATGTGGAGAGCGACGATATCACCTCCGGTATCACAAACGGATACATCATGTCGCCGTTTTCTCAGGAGATCACCTACGACAGCTCCAACAGCCAGGTTGCATACACACCTCTTCTGCAAACCTCAGAGAGCGCGTATGTGCACAGCAGTGTTTCAAGCGAGTCCGACATGGAGCAAACCGACAGCGATCAGCTTGCCGCGCGAATCGTCGGTCTGAAGGCAGTCAAGACAATCAGCGGTTCAGATGGAAGCGCCGCAGACAACACCGTGACCAGCTCATCGACAGCGAACGGCGTATCCGGAACCTCGTCATCCTCGGAATCGGTATCCGCAAGCTCGGCGGCGGAAAGCGTATCCAGCAGTTCCTCGGCGGACAGCAGCACAGATACCATTACCTCAACGGCGGTCGTGTATACGTCCCCGTACATCTTCAACGATAACGCAAACCAGATGGTCTCCGGCTCCAACCTGTCGCTCTTCAGCGGCTCGATCAGCGCTGTGACCTCCGACACGACGACGATTTCCATCCCGTCCAAGTCCATGGACAACACTACCATCACCATGGCCACACGCACCGCTGTCCTTCTCACCATCCTGTTTGTCATCCTGATCCCGGTTGTTCTTCTGGCCTTCGGAATCACAATCTGGGTTATCCGAAGGAAAAAATAAAACGCTTACGTTCCTGCCCTGCATCTCTCCCCGATGGAGAGAAAAAGCAGGACAGGACCCGGTTGTATATACAGCCAGGCTGGAGACAGCAGCGACTGGATGCAGCACCGGCTGAATACAGCACGGACTGGATACAGCACGGACCGGATACAGCACTGACAGCAGACAACAGCAGACAAGACATTATGATTAGAACGGATAAGATAAAATGAAAAAACAAAAAATTCAGCTGATTACTCTTCTGGTCATTCTGGGGTGCGCCATTGGCGCGTATTTCGCCGCAAAGGCTTACAGCGCCCACAAGGAAGCAACTGAAAAGAGTACCTCCTATACCGCACTCTCCCTCTCGGACGATGATATCTCCGGAATTAAGAACATTACCGCAACCAATGACGCCGGCGGATTCAACGTCAATCATGACGCTGATGCCGACACCTGGAGTTTTGCCGACTTCCCGGATGAAAAGGTGGATACCACACAGATCAAGACCATGACCGATGCGCTCTCGGATCTCAGCTCGGACAACGAAATCACAGATGTGACAGACTTCACGCAGTATGGTCTCGACAGTCCGGTCATGACAATCACGATTACCCTTTCGGACGGCTCAACGCATAAGCTCGAGGTCGGCGACTACAACAGCCAGATCTCTGAGTACTATCTGCGCGTCGATGACGCGGATACGGTCTACACCATATCCTCGACGATCTACAGTGACTTTAACCTGACGACCTCGAATCTTGTGGCCTCCACATCTTCCTCTTCGAGCGAAGATACACCAACGGAAGCTGTCTCGGGATCATCCGCTGCCGGCACTTCAGCCACGTCGACATCCGCATCCAGCTAAAATCCTTCGGCTGCGCTGATATCTCTATGGATAAAATCTGCGGCTGCGCCGACACCTCTATAAAATCTGCCGCGCCGCGGATAGCTCTGTTTCATTTAATCTGCGGCTGCGCCGATATCTGTATCTGAGGGAATGATCCTTCGGCTGCAGTCTGAAAAAGCTCCCGGGATACCGGCAATTCTGCCGGCGCCGGGAGCTTTTTCGGTTTTACATCGGATTTTCACCCTGTGTTCACTTATTTTTCACGTTTGTTTTCTATCATTAAACCATTAGATGTAACAGACATACCACAGATATTGAAATTAAACGGATGCACGAAAATTATCTGTATCCGATTGAAGGGAGACATGAATCATGTATGATGACCAGAATAATAATGAGATGAATCAGAACAACACAGGCAGCCAGAGCAATAACGCAATGGGGCAGGACAGCAGCGAAACAAACCATAATAACGCGAATGGCGCTGCAGATTCGTCCGCGCAGAACAACGGAACAAACCAGGGCAATCCCAATCCATGGGGAAGTCAGAACTCTGACACTTCCTCCGGAAGCCGCAATCCGTGGAGCAATAACGGAAACGCCAACCCCTACGTTGGAAACGGCGGCAGCTCCTGGAGCAGTAACGGAAACAGCAATGGGTCTACGGGAAACGGCCCATGGAACGGCAATGCCGGCAATGGTTCCGCCGGAAACGGCCCCTGGAACGGCAATGGCAGTAATGGTTCCGCCGGAAACGGCCCCTGGAACGGCAATGGCAGTAATGGTTCTGCCGGAAATGGCCCATGGAACAACAATGCCGGCAATGGTCCCTGGAACAGCAATCCCTACGCCAATGGAGGATGCAGACACCACAGCGGCACCGGGAAGAAAATCGGATTCACCGTTCTCACCGGAGCCATCGCAGGTGTTGTGGCAGCGGGGATCCTGTCTCTGACAATTCCGGCTGCCATCAGCAGCTCAATGGACAGGGCAGCGTCAAAGATCGAGAAATCCATCGAATCGGATCTTTCCGATAACCTGCCTGATTTCAGTCAGGACAACGGAGGCTTCCAGCTTCCGGGACAAAACAACTCCGGAAACAACGGTAATGACAATGATTCCGACAGCGGCAATTCCGATCAGAACAGCGTGGACAGCAGTTCCGACGATTCCTCCTCGGTAAATGAAAACGCCGGCTTCCTTGGAATAACCTGCGCGGACATTGATTCCCTGACCGATGTCGATACCTCCGGTTATCCGGACGGCGTATATGTCAAGACCGTCCTCTCCGGAAGCCCCGCATCTCTCGCAGGCCTTAAGGAGGGAGATATCATCACGGCTGTTGATGGTACCTCGGTCAGCTCCTATGACGAACTCAAAAAAATCATCTCCGGACATTCCTCCGGTGACAAGATCAAGCTCACCATCGAGCGTCAGGCCGGCGATGATTGGAAGACCTCCACGCACGATGCCACACTGATCTCCTACGCGGAAGCACAGGGAGAATCACAGGGCTAACCTCTTGGAAACGCAGACCAGGCTCGTCACACACGAAGCTTATCTAAGAGACCGAATGCGATTTCGGAGACAGCAGGTATCAGAGAGACTGGATCCGATTTCGAACTCTGCAGGTATCAGAGAAACCGGATCCGATCTCGAAGTCAGCAGGTGCCTGAAAAACCGGATCCGATCTCGAAGTCAGCAGGTATCAGAGACCGGATCCGATTTCGAACTCAGCAGGTATAATGAAGAAGCGGGAGCACGCGGTATCTGACCGGCGTGCTCCCGCCCCTGTTAAATATATATATTTTGTACGAAGTACCCTCTTCATGCCGCGCAGCCGGTGTCGTGCTCTTCTGTCATAAGGCGAACCTTCATCCGGCTTCCTCCCTTCAATGACTGCGCGTCCGCACCACGGATCCATTTTGGATAGACGTGGCTGTATCAGATCTTCCGTCCCATCGTCGATATTACAGACCCATTGCAAGTGCTTCTTTGATGGACTCCTCGAAGATCTCAAGTCCTTTCTTCGTCTGCTCATCTGTCATTACGAGCGGTGCCAGGAAACGAACAATGTTGCTTGCTGTTCCTGCATTTTCAATCAGAAGTCCCTTCTGAAGCGCGCACTGAATCAGGTTTGCAGTGAACTTTGTAGCAGGCTCCTTTGTCTCCGGATCTCTTACGAACTCGATACCGATCATCGCTCCAAGACCACGCACATCGCCGATCACCGGATATTTCTTCTGAAGCTCCTTGTATCCTCCCATAATCATCTCGCCGATATGTCTTGCCTTTGCCGGGAAGTCATCTCTCAGATAGATCTCCATTACCTTGTTGCCTGCAGCGACAGAAACCGGGTTGCCGCAATAGGTGCCGCCGATGGTTCCTGCCGGAACAGCGTCCATGATCTCTGCTCTTGCGGTGATTGCGCTGAGCGGCATGCCTGCAGCGATGGATTTCGCGGTTGTAACGATATCCGGAGCAGCTCCCGCCTCAGCCCAGTACTCGGACGCGAAATATTTTCCGGTACGGCAGTTTCCGCACTGAACCTCATCAGCGATCAGCAGGATTCCATTGTCATCGCAGATCTTGCGGACCGCCTTTACCCATTCAATCGGAGCCGGGATGAATCCGCCCTCGCCCTGAAGAGGCTCAACAATCATACATGCAACTTCATTTGCCGGGATTCCTTCGTCGAATACCTTTTTCAATCCGTTCAGATAGTACTCGATCGCCTCTTCCTCGCTGTATCCCTTTGGTGCGCGGTACAGGTACGGATACGGCGCACGATAGATCTCAGCCGGGAAGGGTCCCATGCCCTGTGCGAATGCCTTCTTCGCGGTCAGTGCCATCGTCAGGTTTGTACGTCCATGGAAAGCACCGGTGAAGCAGATCACGCCTCCGCGGTGTGTATAGGATTTCGCAACCTTGATTGCGTTCTCATCACACTCGGCACCGGAGTTTGCAAAATAGGTCTTCTTCACATCTCCGCGGCACGGGATCAGCTTGTTCAGTCCCTCAGCCAGCTTTATATATCCTTCATGACAGATGACGTTGAAGATTGTGTGGAAATATTTCTCGGACTGCTCCTTGACCGCTTCGATGACTTCCGGATGAGAATATCCGATGTTCAGTACGCCCACGCCGCCGATCCAGTCAAGGAACTCGTTGCCGTCAACATCCTTCACAATCGGGCCTGCGCCGCGCTCGATAACGACCGGATAAGTCTGGCCGCACAGAGCCTTTGGAACCGCCGCATCTCTTCTGTCCAGAATAGCCTTTGCCTTCGGTCCCGGAACCTGACCAGTTACAATCTTCGGTAAATCTTCTGCTAATGCCATTTTCTTTTCCTCCTGTACAAAAAAATATTTAACATATATATCTGGTATGGAGCACGGGATCTCTGGAAATTCCACTGTCCCGTGTCCGTGCCTTCTTAAAATAAGATAAATACCGCTCCCGTTTGTTTCAGGCGGTGCGTGCGAGTTTCAGCGACTCTCCGTGAAGGGCTCTCCGGTAAATCTCCGCCACATCCTCCTCGGCGAGCATTGTCGGGTTATTATCGATGTTTGCCTTTGATACCTTGAAGCAGTTCTGTGTCAGCCACGGTATATCTCCCTCGGTGACGCCCAGATCCTCCAGTGTGATGTTCAGATCAAGCTCCCTGAGCAGGGTGCGCACTTTCTCGGCACAATCCTCTGCCGTGTAGCCCCCGAGCATTCTCGAAAGCTTTCCATATTTGAAACGGTTTCCCTCCCAGGAAGCTGCAATCGCATAAGGCGTGATGGCAGCAAGTCCTGCGCCGTGTGTTACATTTTTCAAACCGCTGACCGGATGCTCCATCGCATGGGCAAGGGTGACTCCGGCGGTGTTGATGACCATTCCGCCGATGGTGCTGGCGATGGACATTGCCTCCCATGCTTCTCTGCTTTCCTTTCCCTGATACAGATCCACCAGATTCCCGACAATCAGCGGGATCGCGTACATGCAGAGCGCATCGGTAAAGGGCTGTGCTTTTCGGGCTGTATAAGCCTCCATGCAGTGACACAGGGCATCAAATCCGACAGAAGCAAGCACCTTCTTCGGCATCGTCATCATATTCTCAGGATCTACAATCGATGCCTTTGCAACGATCGCCGGGCTGCGGAGCGACTTCTTGTCTCCGGTTTCCGGGTTCGTGAACACCGCGAAACCATTTCCCTCGGATCCTGTTCCGCATGTTGTGGGGATCAGCACGAGCGGCAGTGCCTGATCACTCGACCTCCGATTGTAGATGTAATCGTCAAACGCGCCGTCATTGACTGCCATGAATGCCATGCCCTTGGCGGCATCCATGATGCTTCCTCCGCCGATGCCGACAACCACATCGCAGCCTTCCTGCTTTGCAAGGTCCGCGCCCTCCTGTGCCGTTGTGGTGAGCGGGTTCGAGGTAACCTTGTCATACAGAACTGTCTCCAGGCCGGCTTCCTGCAGGCTGCCACGGACTCTGTCAAGCAGTCCGGATTTCTTCGCGCTGGAACGTCCCGTGACGATCAGTGCCTTATGTCCATACTTCCCGGCCAGCGCTCCGGCCTCCTTTGTTTTTCCATATCCGAACACGAGGTTCACCGGCAGGAAATACTGGAAGGTATCCGGAATTGCTGAAGCATCCCGAAGCATTTCGGCTCCGGCTGCATTGACTGCTTTTGCTTTCGCGAAATCCGGAGAAATGGTCTTTGATGCCATCGCCGGCGCCGGCTCTGCGCCCGCCTCTGCGGCTGCGATTCCAGCCGCTGCCTGACGTTCTCTCGCCGCCTCGGCATCCAGCTCATCATTTGCCACATCGACAAGAGTTCCGAACTTCTCGCCGTACTTCACCTTGCAGACCGCATACAGAACAACTCCGAACGCTCCCCATCCTCCTGCGATTACCCACTCGGGAAGAGAAAGCGTAGCGCCGGTTCCCGGAAGGATGTACATCAGCACCATGAAACCGGAAAGAACAATGGCGAAAAAGCCGACAACCTTGTAGTGCTTTACCTTATAGGGTCTCGGCATTTCCGGAGATTTTTTCCGCAGAATCACGAAGGACATCGCAACCATGCAGTAAGCAAGACAGCAGGCGAGGTTTCCCGCGTCAACGATCCACACCAGCATCTTTCTTCCCGCGAAAGGTGCCAGGCAGCTGAGTACGCCGATCAGAACCAGAGAGGTAATCGGGGTCTTGTATTTCTCATGAAGCTTCCCGAAAAACTTCGGGATCATATAGGACTCCGCCATGGAATACATCGCACGGCTTCCACCGATCAGGAAAGAGTTCCAGCTCGTTACAATTCCGCACATTCCGCCGACGATCAGTACCTTCGCCATCACCGATGTCTTGAACGCCGCTGCCATCGCATCCGCTGTCACCAGACCGGATCCGCTGGAGGCAGAAGCGGCGATCGCGCCGGAATTCATGACGTAGCCGACTGCAAAGATCACCAGAGCATAGAACGCAACGGCAAGTACGATAGAAAGCAGAAGCATCTTCGCGATTTTTTTCAGCGGAACATTGATCTCCTCCGCAGCCTGCGGGATGACGTCAAAACCGATGAAATAGAAGGGGCTCATCATGGCCACGCGCAGAATATTCCGCGCGATTCCGCTTCCGGATCCCACAAACATCTGACCTTCCAGATTGGCCTGGCTTCCGGTAATAACCGAAGCCACAATCAGGAGAATTCCCGCACCTCCGATGATAACGGTGAGGACCGTCTGCAGGACGGCTGCTGTTTTCGCGCCGCGGATATTGATATAGGTAATGAAAATCGACATCGCGACCGCAACCGCAAGCCAGGATGCATATACCTTGAAACCACCGACCGTATACAGATAACCCTTCAGGAATCCGGGATATATGTAGGTGATGATCGTCGGAAGGGCGCACGCCTCAAAGCATACGACGCTGACATATCCGAGAATGATCGCCCAACTGCATACAAATGATCCATTGGCTCCCATTGCCTTGAAGCTGAACACGTGCTCACCGCCGCACTCAGGCATCGCGGGCGTCAGCTCCGCATAAGTAAGGCCGATGAAGAATATCATCACGCCGCCGAGAACAAATCCAAGAACGGCGCCAAGCACTCCGCCTCTCTCGATCCAGTCACCGGTAGAGACTACCCAGCCCCAGCCAATCATCGCACCGAATGCAATAACCAGAATATCCCATGCGCTGAAAACCTTTGTAAATTCCGATTCTTTTTTGCTCTCCATACCTGCCTCCTTTTCTTTCCGGATTCATTGTGCTGTCCGAATACAGGGAAAGGCGCCCAGACAGACACATATCTGTCCGGACGCCCTTGTCCATCTTCCATAGATTGAATTCGTATGCTCTGCAAGCGGATCGCAGCCTGGTTTGACGGCGATATTCAGGCTTTCACTCATGAAGCATCTCTATGAACATCAGAAGGTATTTCGCGGTTTTTTCCCAGCCGAGTCTGCTGCTGTCGATCATCAGATCTCTTCCGCGTCTGTCGCCTCTGTATGTACCGGTAATGTACTTATGCCTCGAATGATTCATCTCATCGTAATAATCGATCTCTGCTTCCGCCTTGTCGCTTGAAACATGATCCTGTTCCATGATCGAACCGATTCTCACATCCTTCGGAGCATAGATAAAGAAATTCAGAACATCATCCCTGTCCTTCAAAATGTAGTTCGCGCTCCTGCCGATGATCACACAGGAGGATTTCTCCGCCATATTGTGAAGGACCTCGTACTGCGTGTAGATCACGCGATTGGTAAGGTTCGCGTATCTCGGCCCCAGGCTTGTCTCAAAGCTGTACTTGACATTTGCCTTGGTATCTGCCTCTTTTACCAGCTCCTTGTCCACGCCCAGCTGATCGACAACCTTATCGATCAGATCCCTGTCGTAATATTCGATATTCAGAGCTTCCGCAAGCATCTTGCCGATCTGGGGACCGCCGGCGCCGTACTCACATCCTATTGTGACAACCAAATGGTTCATCAGCCGCCTCCTTATCCAAAATCTCAGGCCGGAGCAACGAATAGAGAACTAATAAAAAACAAGCAGAAATCTAAAAAATGTATAAAAACAAAAGCGCCTCGCACATGACCATGTCATAAGCAAGACGCCCTTGTCTTAATATCCGCACCTGATTTATTTGACAGTAAGAAACATAACACTTAAAGATACGGATCTCAATAATTAATTTTCAGTAGATTGAGTCTCTTCGCATATACCACGAATTAACCGGCAGTTTCCGGTCAGCCGACGTACTTCCTCGTAAGACTCATCAGAAGATCCCTCTCCATCCGATACTGCTGCAGATGCAGCTCGAGTTCCGTGTCCTCTTCAGCAGCTTCTCTTCCAACACCGGAATACTTTCTGAGATCCTCGACAACCGCGGCCACCGCACGGTAGAAGGGTGTCAGGCTGAGGTTGGCGGAGGCGCCCTTGAGGCTGTGGGCGATGCCGAAAGCAGCCTTTCTGTCACCACGGTCGAGAGCAGCCTCCAGTGTCTCAAACTCAGGTGAATCCGCGAACTTCAGGACGAGCATCCGGTAGAATTCCTCGTCATTCATCACCCTCTGAATGCCTCCGTCCGTATCCGCTCCCCAGTTTCTTAATTCTTCAATCAGCTTATCCATACCATCACCTCCCGCCGGACAGAACCGCACGTCAGGTCTGTTCCCTGCGGCCCATTACATCCGGGATCACCATCTCCCGCCGGACAGAACCGCACATCAGACCTGTTCCCTGCGGCCCATTACATCCGACATCACCATGATCAGACGCTCGGGCTCGATCGGTTTCACAAGATGAGCATCCATTCCGGCATTGAAGCTTTCTTCAAAATTCTCGCGGAAGGCATTTGCCGTCATCGCGATGATCGGGACATGAGCCGCGCCCGGAATATCGCGCATCGCCCGGATCTTACGGGTGGCCTCCAGGCCATCCATAACCGGCATCAGAATGTCCATCAGAATCAGATCATAACGGCCATTTTCCCTGCGGAACAGGTCCACGGCCTCCTGCCCGTTCTTTGCGCTGACAACCTCGATGTTCCTGCTGTACAGAATCTTCCGCACAATCTCCAGATTGATTTCGTTGTCATCTACCACCAACACTCTCTTTCCGCTGAAATCCATCTCCTGTGAATCCGGGCGCTCGTCATACTGCTCCTCCGCCAGCGGAACCGTAAGAGTGACAGAGATACGGGTACCTCTGGAAGCGTCCGACTCGGCCGTAAGCGTATCCGTGCCCATGGCGCGCACATAGCTCTTCAGGATAATCAGATCGATATCCAGGGAACCGATATGGGAATCGATTTTGCTCTTCAGATAATCATATGGCTGGAACAATACCTTCAGCCGCTCCTGATCAATGACAATTCCCCGGTCTCTCACCGAGAACTCCAGCGTAACCATCTCCTGCGTCCGGAACAGCTCCCTGACATCCAGATCAATTCTTCCGCCCTGAATGGTATAATTGATCGCGCTCTGCAGAAGCTTCAGCTGAATCTGCTGCAGGCAGTGATGATCCGCCATGACCGTCAGATCTGACACGTTCTCCGTGTTCATCCGGAAGATCAGGCCCTTCTCATACATGGACGGAGCGATCATCCGCTGTATCTCCTCAAAAAACGGCTTGAGATAAATTTCCTCCTCTTTCAGGACGATCTCATTTCTCGAGATTCTCCGGAGATCCAGCACGTCATTGATGGTCTCGTTCATGTAGGTTCCGGACATGGACACCTTGTGCAGATAATCGTCAAAGGCAGTATTGCTTCCGAGATCCGACTCGGCAGCCCTGGTGAGCCCCATAATGGAGTAGAGCGGCGTGCGTACATTTCTGCTCAGCAGCGTCAGGAACGTATTCTTCTCGTCACTCTCCTTATCCGCCTTCTGCAGTGCCCTCTCAAGCTTCCGGATATGTGCGCTGACATCATTGAAACCACCGGTCGCGTCACGGATCCCCAGATAAATGATGTCTCCGTCTCCGCGGAAGAACGTGAATCCGCACACCCGCAGATGTCCTTCCTTTCCGTGCACGGTATTGTACACCTCATATACCGGACTCTCCTGCAGCTTCGCAGAGACATTCTCCAGCTTCAGCTCGTTCAATGTCTTCATAGGGTCCGCATCCGCCGACACGTCGAGAATGTACGTGTAGATGATCTTCTCAAAATTGAACCGCATACCGGTGCTGGCCTTCCAGGCACTATCCTTTGCGGCAAGTGTCACCCCGTCTCCGGTCAGAAGATCAATCTTTAGAAAAACCTGATAAATATTCTTAAAGATGCTGTCAAAAAGATTCTGTTTTTCCTTGTCTGTAATACCCGGATTCATATTTATCCCCCTTGCCCCATAGCCGATCTGTATGTGTCCCGAAAACCGCTGTCAAACGGAACCATGTATGATGTCAGACTCCGCAAAGCGGTACAGAGTCAGCAGAGGATCCAGCAAAAAAATACAATAAATTGTGCCACATGATGTGAACAGCGCCACACTCTGTATCAGCTGCGGATTGCTCCGTGCTTCGCACTCCTTATGCAGCAAAATCATCGGTCTCTGTGGATATTTCCGTTATTTTTTTATTTAATCTATTATATCACATGAATAAATGTGAAGTAAATCCACAGCTTACACACTTTCCGCACCCGTCTGTCCGATATGTCAGAGCGGATTTATGGTTTCCATGAGCGTCGCAAGCAGCTTATCCGCGTCCAGCGGCTTGGTGATGAAGGAATTCATCCCACAGGAAATCGCCCGGTTGACGGACTCCTCAAAGATATCCGCAGACATCGCAATAATCGGAATCGTCCTCAGATCCTGTCGGCTGGAGGAACGGATTCGCTCCGCAGCCTCATAGCCGCCCATCGTCGGCATCATGAGATCGAGAATCACCGCTGCGTAATACCCCGGCGATGAGCCTTCCGCCATCTCCACAGCCTCTCTGCCATTCCCCGCGCAGTCCGCCCGGATACCGGCACGGCTCATCATGCGCAGCGCGATTTCCCGGTTGATTTCATTATCCTCGGCAAGCAGGACTCTCTTTCCCTTCAAAGCAGAAAAATCACGTTCCTCCCGTCCGTCACTGAAAGCCGTGTTCTGTTCCTCCTTACCCGTACTGTCATTCTCCCCCGCATTTTTCTTCAGGAGTCCGAGCATGAGTGTCACCGTAAATACCGATCCGACGCCTTCCTCGCTGGAAACGGTAATCCCTCCTCCCATCTGCTCTGCCAGAGTCTTCGAGATCGAAAGGCCAAGCCCGGTACCCGAGCCATACTTGACCGGGTCCCGGTTTTCCTGAATAAAGGGCTGAAAGATTCGTTTCAGAAAATCCCGGCTCATTCCGCATCCGTTGTCCGAGACAACGATCTTAAGCTTCACCTTCCCGCCTGCTTCCTGATCGGAAATCTCCACACGTACCATCCCGTCTTCATCCGTAAACTTCACGGCATTATTCATCAGATTTATCACGATCTGCTGCACACGCATACGGTCACAGATAACATCCGGAATCTGAACACCACTGAAATCATAGGCCAGATTTACTTTTTTCCGGTTGGCAATGGGGCGGATGATTGTATCCGCGGCAGTAATGATATCCGCGAGACGGGTCTGCTTCTCCGACAGACGGAACTTGCCGCTGTCGATTTTTCCGATATCGAGCACGTCGTTGATAATGCCGAGCAGATACTGCCCGGACATATTGATCTTGTGCAGACAGTCCACTGCCTCGTCCACATCCTTTGCCTTCATGCCAAGACTCGAAAGGCCGATCACCGCATTCATGGGCGTGCGCATCTCATGGCTCATTCTGGACATGAACATGTTCAGATTCTCATTTGTCTTCTTCTCCGCCTGAAGCGCGTTCTTCAATTCATCCCCGAGCCGCTCGATCTGCTTTCGCTGATTGTAATCCTCGGTCACATCGATAAAACTTCCCACCAGACCGATAATCGTGTCCCCGTCGTAGATCGGCGCCTTGGTCGCGAGGATATCCCTCTCCTCGCCGCGGATTCTGCACTTCCCGTGCACCAGAAGCGTGCTTTCCCCGTGAAGGACTCTCTCCTCATCCCTGCGGAACGGATCCGGATCCTGGTGCCATCCCATCTCCTCATCGGTCTTGCCGATCAGCGCCTCGTCAGAGGGAAAACCGTAGAACTCCAGAAAAGCGCGGTTGACGCCGACGAAACGCCTGTCCGTATCCTTCCAGAAGATACAGTCCTGCGTCGTCTCCAGGACCTTATTCACCAGAAGCTTCCGCATCTTCTCAGCAGATGATTTCTGACGGCGGCGTTCCCCGTTCACATTCGTATCCACCAGACTGCAGTATACCAGGATTCCCTTTTCTCCCAGATTTCTGCCGAAAATTTCTGCCGGGTACCAGCGATAATCCGAATCCTTCTTCCGTTTCAGCCGGACACGGTAAACATATTTCTGCTCCGTGTAATTTTTCATCCCCGCAAACAGATGATCAATCCGTTTCCGGTCATCCGGATGCATCCACCCGCACTCATCGGGAAAATCATCCAGACCGGCAAAGGATGTCTCCGCACTCTCTCTGTCGATCTGAAGAAATTCCAGAAGCTTGTCCGTGACCGCCTCACAGCACATCCTGTCCGGCTGCAGCCGGAGAATGATCATCTGCACCGGTATCTTCTCCAGTTCCCTTCTGGTATCATCCGAAAAAAATCTTCTCTGCTCTCCCATGTCTACCACCCCGCTGTTCCATACTCCGGATCCCGTCCAGAAAATCACTCATTGATGTCTCTCCAAAACCACTGTTGTATGTCCCTGCAGAATCTTCGCTTGATATCATCACGGATCATCACGGAATCTGCTGTGCGCCGCCGCAGCGAGATAAAACACGCTGCGCGAGTTTTATCTCGCTATCGCGACGCTCGCCGCACACGAATACTTCGCATTCGGCTGCGGCTCACTGTTCGCGTAAAAAAATACCGCGGTGATCCGGGCACCAGACACGAAGCCCGGAACCCCGCGGAAAAAGCCTCACCGGATTTCCGGCAGCTTCTCCTCAAAGAAATATTTCGAAAACATTGCCAGATACTGCGGATCTCTGGCGCCCGCCGTCTCATAGGACGAATGCATGGCCAGCTGTGCCAGGCCGATGTCCACCGTATTCATAGACACCTGCGTATTGGAAATGTTGCCGAGCGTCGAACCTCCGCGCATATCCGACCGGTTCACAAATCCCTGACACGGAATTTTATGAGCCTCGCACAGACAGCGGAAAATCGCCTCGGACACCCCGTCGGTTGTGTACAGCTGATTGGCATGATTTTTGATGACGATTCCCTGATTCATGCGCGGACGCAGAACCGGATCCGCCTTATCCGGAAAATTCGGATGCACCGCATGCGCGTTGTCCGCCGATACCATAAAGCTGTTCGCAAGGATACGATGGCAATCCTCACGTCCGAGACCGAGGCCGTCCATGATCCGGTCGAGCGTATCACGCAGAAACGTTGATTCCGCGCCCTGCTTGCTTCTGCTCCCCGTCTCCTCATTATCAAAGACACAATGCATGCCAAGGATTCCTGTCCCGCTTCCGGCCTCCATTCCCGAATCCACAAATCCGAGGAAGGAGCTGTAGCAGCATTCCAGGTCATCCAGCTTCGGACTCGAGATAAACTCACAGTCCGCACCCCAGACCGACTGCGGTGTGCGGTTCACGAGGAAGAGATCCTCTCCGAGGATTTTTTCTCCCTTCTCCTCATCAACGCCCGCGGCATCGGCGATCAGCTTCCGGAACCCTTCCCGGTCGCCGTTCTGACTAAACAGCGGAAGCATATCCTTCTGCACATTATAGGCAGTGCCGTCATTGGCATTCCGGTTCATGTGAATCGCCAGAGACGGAATCATCAGAAGGTCCCGGTCAATATTCACCAGTCTCTGTTCGATCCGGAATGCAGGAAAATTCTCAGCTTGTCCTTCCGCTGCCTCTTCGTCCCTGCTCCCTTCAATCCCTGATGCAGAAGATCTTCCTTCTGCTCCCGGTACCAGGACCAGCACTCGTCCGGCGACGGAAAGCGGACGGTCAAACCATGTACTGCACAGCATCCCGCCGTATTTTTCAATATTCAGCTTGATCTCATCTGCGTTTACACAGATCTCCGGCGATGGCTTCACCTTGAATGTCGGAGAATCACTGTGACTTGCAATGATATGGACACTTCTGATCCCGCCCTCCGACAGATCCGGAAGCCGGAAAGAGAGAATGGACGAGCCGTTCCGCGTCACAAAATATCTGCCGCCCGGCTTCAGATTCCAGCTTTCTTCCTCCCTCAGCTCCTCATAATCGTGCTCGAGAAGCTCGTTCTTCAGATTTTCAACAACATGAAAACAGCTCGGTGACCGCCGGATGAAGTCCAGCACCCGGTCAGACGCATTGTCAAACATTTATTCTTCCTCTTTCTTTCTCTGGTAATAATTCAGATGCTTCGAATTTCCCATGCGGGCATCGTGCGCAAGAGCATTCCGTTCCGTCTCATCCAGCTTGTATTCGGGGATGTGTATCTCATCTTCCTCCGGCCTGAGTTCTTCCGGGTTCCGGATAATATGTGTGCCCTCATGTTCTTCCACATCCTGCACGTCCTGACGCAAACCCATCCGCTGCGCGTAATTTCTGTTTTCCACATCCGCCGCGCGCTGTGCATAGTATCTGCTCTCCGCGTCCGCCACGCGCTGCGCATAGTTTCTATTCTCCGCATCCGCCGCGCTCTGCGCATAATATCTGCTCTCCGCGTCCGCCGCGCGCCGCGCATAGTATCTGCTCTCCGCGTTTCCCATCCGCTGCGCGTAATTCAGATGTGACTCCGGCTCTGTCCGATGAGCGCTGCCGTCATATCCGCGCAGATCCCGATTTCCGGCGGCTTCCGCCATCCGCTGCGCGTAGTTTCTGTTCTCCGCGTCCGCCGCGCGATGCGCATAGTATCTGCTCTCCGCATTTCCCATCCGCTGCGCGTAATTCCTGTTCTCCACATCCGCCGCGCGCTGTGCATAGTTTCTGTTCTCCATGTCCGCCGCGCGCTGCGCACCTGCTCTGCGGCTTGCCGCCTGCGCGTCGCGAAGCGCCGCATCCTTGTCCGCGTCTGACGGAATAAAGAAACGCAGAAGCCTGGTCTTGTGCATGACAAAAATGCACAGGTCCATGAACAAATGGGCAATCAGCGTACTCACGATCACCCCGTTCGACTTCAGGAGAAAATTCACCTTAAAACCGTACCAGCATACAATCGCGGAATACCCTGCCATCAACCCCAGAAGCGGCAGGTTTCTCCACAGACCGGCGACTGTCTCCTTGAACCAGTCCCAGGTAAAATCGAAATACAGGAAACGGCCAGCTGCCAGCAGGAGAAAATACTGGATCAGCGTGTCGTAGTTGTCGTCCTGGTAGATCACCTTGATATAGAGCAGAATCAGAATGATGTAGAACGAGCTTAAAAGCCGGATACAGGCCTTCTGTTCCGACTTGATATGCGTAAGATGGACAAGAGCCACATCAAACCAGCTCGTAACCAGAACCGAGAGCAGGATGAAGACCAGCAGCAGTATATCTCTGTACTTGAACCAGTACTGTGACAACGGCGACCAGTACTCGTCCAGTAAATAGTATACGCTCAGGAAGAGCAGCACAGCCGTACTCGAGAACACCATCTCATAAAAACTCTCAATCAGAGAAAAATGCGTTTTCCGGACAGCTTTCAGCGTCCGGGTATCCATATTCACGGCGTCCTTCCTGCCATGATAACCGGTCTGCGCGCGCGCCGCGACCAGAATGACAGCCAGAACTCCGGCCAGACACAGAAACGAGACCAGAAAAAAGGGTCCCGCATTCTTAAAATCAAAGTAATGCGACAGATAAAAAGAATTCATGACAAACGCTTCCCTTCAAAAATATTACCGAAGCAGCGGTGCCAGCCCCTCCCGCGCCCTGTTCATTCTCCGGTCAAACTGCACATAGAAATCCGTCCCGGCCTGATACGGCATCACATAGAAGATCTGAAGCACATACCGCGTCACCTGGTCCCTGCTCCGGTCCGTAAGCATGCCGATCCTTGCACTCAAATCCTTCAGGAAAAAATGCCAGGTATTGATATATGCCTCATATCGCCCCGTCTCCTCCTCCGGCACGCCGATCCAGTCACATACCTTCACCATGGAAGAACCGCCCTTTGTGCACTCCCCCTTCTGCACAAAATAACGGAAGCTCCGGTCCTCATCCCGATAATATCTCCCCAGCGGGAACAGCCGGCAGAACCCGGGTCTTATCTCGTGAATTCCGCAGCGTCCGCTGCTGTCCAGAAACGGACACCCGTCCTCCCTGGACGGATCCGATTCGTCATGCTCCATGATATTCGGAAGGATCATCCCGTCCACAATGCGGATTTCAATTTCCTTCTCGATCATATCCTCAAAGCTTCTGCCCAGTCCGCAGGTCAGACGGTACATGTCCAGCGGATCGAGAACGATCGAATCCCCGGTCATACGGCAGCAGTCTGAACACCCGCTGCAATCCCCGCATCCGACCGGGGCCTCATCCTCCGCCCGGTAAAACCGTCCGTCCCAGATATCCTCAATGTCAACCTCACGGATCATATATGTTATCCACCTGATTTTGTACTTTTTCTGTGGATAATCCGAAATTGATGTTCATAACTCCAATATTTATCCACAATGTCCACAAGTTATCCACAAAATGTGAACGTTCACTCAGCCATAGCCTTCCGGATTGCCTGAAGAAGATCACTGTATTCCTCAAAAGCCGGAATCTCCGGATGGTCCGCTTTGATCTTCTCCGTGCTGCGGAACAGGAATCCGGCCTTGCTGGCCTGAATCATTCCCAGATCGTTATAGCTGTCTCCGCTCGCGATCGTATCAAATCCGATGGACTGCAGTGCCTTCACAGTAGTCAGCTTGGACTGCTCGCAGCGCATGCGGAAGCCGGTGATTTCCCCGTTATCCGCCACATCCAGCGTGTTGCAGAACAGTGTCGGATTGCCCAGCTTCTTCATCAGAGGTGCCGCAAACTGCTCAAACGTATCCGAAATCAGAATGACCTGCGTAAAGGAACGCAGCTCGTCCAGAAACTCACGCGCCCCCTCCAGCGGATTTATGGTCGCGATGACATCCTGTATTTCCTTAAGACCCAGGCCGTGCTCCTTCAGAATTCCAAGTCTCCAGTTCATCAGCTTATTGTAATCCGGCTCATCCCGGGTCGTTCTCTTCAGCTCCGGAATCCCGCTCGCCTTTGAAAAAGCGATCCAGATCTCCGGCACCAGTACTCCTTCTACATCAAGACATGTGATATACATGATTCATTTCCTCCTGTTATACGGTATATTTTTTCAGCCGAGTGAAAAATCAAGCAGATCAAACTGCCCTTTCCCCTCAAAAGCCAGATAAAGCGGTGCGGTTCCCGCCTCCTGTTCCCAGGAGGTACTGTGTTTTCTCCACTCTCCGCTTCCGCTCACCTCAATCTCCGCCACAGCATCTCCGTCGTCGCCCGTAATCACGTACAGGATGCCGTCTCCGCGTCCCCGCATCGTAACGGTGATCGTAACCTCCTCACCATCGAACTGAAAATATTTGTAACCGATGATCGTATTGTCGCTGATCCGGCCAACATACGTTTCCTGCTCCTTTCCCTTCGTCCCGGGAATTCTGCTGCACATGATTCTCGGCGCGTGATAGTCCATGCCGGCATTCGAGCCGTGCCGCATTCTCCCGTTTGTCAGATTGCAGCAGATCGCCGCTGGATAGGTGCCCTCCGCCTTCAGCGGACCACCGTTCAGACCGCAGCTGGTCATCTCCACCTGACAGATCGTGCCGTCCTCCAGAACCTCAATCGGCTCCGCACATCCCTGCCGGCTGTAATCGCTCATATTCGTCAGCCGGTGATAGAAGACATACCACTGCCCGTTGATGTACTCGATGCCTCCATGATTCGTTCCCGTATGGTTAAGCCTTTTGGACGGCTTCCTTCCATCCAGGTAGATATCGCCGTTTGAAATAATCGTCCCGCGGAACGTAAAGCCATGATCCGGATATTCGCTGGTGGCATAGCACAGCTCGTGATTCTGTCTCGAAGAATATACAAAAATGTACATCTTCCGGATCTCATAATCCGGGTCTCGAACCGTTTTTCCGCTTTTGTTCCTCACTTCGGTCTCTTCCGCTTGGGACAGTTCATCCGCCGGCGTCTGTTTTCCTACCGACAGCTGTTCTTCCGCCGGCGTCTCTTTTCCCGCCGATGTATCTTCTTCAACCCTCACCCGGTATTTCACACGGCGGATTGAGCTTCCCTCAAAAAACGGATGCCCGCTCTTCGCAAACTCATCTGGGACAATCTTCACAGGCTCCGTCCTGGCCGTGAGCATGTCGTCCTCCAGTTCCACCATGCAGGCGCCGTCAACCTCGCCCTTTACCGCGCGGATTTCCTCTGCCGTGCGCCCGAACAGCTTCTCCATGATTTTCCGCGCCGCCACAGGCGGCATTCTGTGCGCAAAGCCATAATATGTTCCGTAATACAGGCGGATCACGCCGTCGTCATTCAGAACCGCCGGATCAAAGCAGACATATTTTGTCAGAGGATTTCCCTCCCTGTCGCGGACGATGCCCAGATACTCGTAGTGTCCGTTCGGCTCATCCGCCACGGCAACACTGACCGGGTTGCTGTAGCCACCCTTTCCGCGGTAGCCTGCCATGCAGTAATACAGATAATATCTGCCATCCTTTCCGCGGACGCAGTCCGGTGCGTACATGTACGCCATTTTCCCTGCATTGTACAGCGGATCCTGTTTCGCGCTGTAGATCGTCCCCGCGCAGGTCCAGTTTCCGAGGTCATCAACGGGAGCCGACCACCCGACATAGTCCCTGGCACAAAAGGTGGCGGCATTTGCCCTGTCATGGGAACCGAAAACATACACGCGGTCTCCGAATACATGCGGCTCACCGTCCGGGACATATTCATCCAGTGGTAAATACGGGTTAAATGCCTGTTTCGTCATTTTTTCCTCCGTTCGCTCAGCCCTTTGACATCGCGATAACGCCGGTCCGCTGAAGCTCAAGAATTCCTCCGCTTTGCTCAGCCCTTCGACATCGCGATGACGCCGGTCCGCTGAAGCTCAAGAATTCCAAAGCTTCTCACCAGTTCAATGAATTCATTGATGGTATCCGGCTCGTCTGTAATCAGAATCACCATGTTTTTCGGCGCTACGTGACGAATCTTTGCTCCCATTACACTGCAGATCTCAATGAGAGAAGACCGGTTGGTCTGTGAATAGGAGACCTTGATCAGCATGGTCTCAAGCTCCACACACCTCGGCTCGTCCAGCCGGCGCACCTTGATGACATCCACCTTTTTGTTCAGATGCTTCTCAATCTGGTCAATCGTTCTCTGATCTCCGGTAGACACAATTGTCATACTGGAGACATCCTTCCTCTCCGTCTCACCTACGGCAAGGCTGTCTATATTATAGCCCCTTCTCGCGAACAGACCGGAAATTCCGGAGAGTACGCCGTCCTTATTCTCTACCAGTACGGAAAAAATACCTTTCATTTTTCGCGCCCTCCTTAATTTGTGTTGTTCGCGGAGTCAATTTCACAAACCATGATGCACGCCCCCGGGCACGCCAGGAATCGGTCAAGCTCACTGTCCAGGGTCTCATTGGAATCCGCATAAAAATAATCCATGTCGTAGGCTTCCGCAAGCTTGTCATAATGCGGATATTTATGCAGCTGCACTCCCGAGTAACGCTTATGGTACTTCTTCTCCTGGTGCTCGCGGACCAGACCCAGGTATGTGTTGCGCATCACCAGAATCTTCACCGGAATCTTATTCACGGCGATCGTCCCCAGTTCAAACATCGACATCTGAAAATCACCGTCACCGCATACGGCAACCACCTGCCGGGACGGGTCGACAAGCTTGGCACCGATCGCAGCCGGAATGGAATATCCCATCGTTCCCATTCCGCCGGTCGTCAGGAAACGGCCGTTCTTCATGATATAGTTGTCCGCCGACCAGAGCTGATTCTGGCCGACATCCGCGATATAAATCGCGTCGTCGTCCATTTTTTCCGACAGATGCTGCACCAGCGTCATCGGATTCACAAGAGCATCACTGAACTTCCGATGATCAACCGTGTGGTGCTTGATTTCCTCCAGCTGCTCCAGCCACGCACTCGTGTCTACATGAATGTCCGCGTCCAGAAGTGCCTGAAATACAAGCCGCACATCCGCCACAAGCGGAATCGTCGGGCCAAGATTCTTGCCGATCTCGGCAGAATCGATATCAATGTGAATGATATTGACCTGTTTTTCCAGGTTTTCCGGCTTCGGAACCGCGCGGTCGGCGATTCTGGCCCCGACCACGATCAGAAGATCACTGTTCGATACCGCGCGGTTCGCGTACGGCTTGCCATTGTTGCCCAGCATACCGAAGTACAGCGGATGCGCCTTTGGAAGGACTCCCATTCCCATCATGGTATGCACAAGCGGAATCTGATTCTTCTCACAGAAAGCCCGCACCAGCTCCTCCCCGTTTCCGAGGATTACTCCGCCGCCTACACAGATCAGCGGTTTTTTCGCCTTATTGATGGCTGTCACCACCTTCGAGAGCTGCTGCGCGTTCACCTTCGTGTTCGGCTTATACCCCCGGAGATTTACCTCCTCGGGATACACAAATTCCTTCTTTAAGGCCGCGCTCTGTACGTCACATGGAATATCAATCAGTACCGGACCCTTGCGCCCGCTGGACGCGATATAGAAAGCCTCCTTGAAGATACGCGGAATGTCGTCCGCATTCTTGACGAGGTAGCTGTATTTTACAAAAGATTCAGTGGCGCCTCTCATATCCGCCTCCTGGAACACATCTCTTCCCAGAAGAGCGCTGTTCACCTGCCCGGTGATCGCCACGATCGGAATGCTGTCCGCATACGCAGTCGCAAGCGCCGTGATCAGATTCGTCGCTCCGGGACCAGAAGAGGTCACACAGACCGCTGTCTTCCTGGACACGCGGGCATACCCGCTCGCCTCATGACCGGCCGCTTGCTCCTGACGCACCAGAATGTGCTCAATCGACGGCGCATCATAGAGCGCATCGTAAAAAGGCGCAATCGCGACTCCCGGAATTCCGAAAATCTTGGTAACGCCCTCCGCTTCCAGACACTTCACCATTGCCTCTGCACCATTCATTCTTCTTCCTCCAATCTTGTAAAAAACTAACCCATAGTGTCCGGAAGGCATCGTCTGCCTCCCGTTCATCCTATGCGCCATTGCATTTTTACTGCATGAGCTCTTCGAAAACGCAGACAGGATCGTCACGCGCGAAGCGTGTGTAAGAGACTGGATGCGATTTCGAAGGCAACAGGTATGAGGATGAAGCGCGAACGCGCGAAATCCGAATACCTGTAGGATTGCGGGAGTGCGAAGCACGGAGCAATCCGTAGCTTATGCATATTGTGGTGCCCGCCTGCGGGGCACGGAGCATCTCCGCACTCCGTGCCCCCATTTTAGCATTATTGACTCTGTTTGAAAACCATCGGTTAGCATTATTGGCTTTGTCTGAAAATCATCGGTTAGCATTATTGGCTTTGTCTGAAAATCATCGGATTCACAAATCCGATGCGCAATTCCGTTCGGAAAGCCGGACAAACCACAACGAGATAAAACACGCTGCGCGAGTTTTATCTCGCTATCGCGACGCTCGCCGCACACGAATACTTCGCATTCGGCTGCGGATCACTGTTCGCGTAAAAAAAGTTCCAGAGGCCCCTGCAGGCTTCTGGAACTTTTTTCTATTTGGCCTCATGCCGCATCAAATGATTCAGCCCCCGAACGGAAATCCGAATCCATAGCTGTACCCGCCGTTTCCGGAATTATCTGAGCTGTCGGAATCGGAACTGCTTCCCGAGTTATCCGTGCTTCCCGATCCGGAATCTCCGGTAAGAGCTTCCACATCGCTCTTGCTTCCCAGAGTAACCTTGACAGAACCCTCGGTATACTTTCCGTTATCCGATCTCTGATAGGTGATGGTCACGGTGTCGCCCGATTTATGATATCTAAGCTGCGTTGTCAGATCGTCTGTTGTGGAGACGGATGTTCCGTCAATCGCTGTGATGACGTCCCCCTTCTGCAGTCCTGCCTTTGCCGCCGGGCTTCCGTCCGGAACACTCGTCAGACAGATGCCTTCCGGCATGCTGTATACCTGAGCGTACTGTTCGGTTACATCCGCCGTGGAAACGCCGAGATATCCTCTCTTATCATCACTGTAAGTCGTCTTTGTGGTTTCATTCATGAGCTTTTCAAGAATCGACTCCGCCTTTGCCGTCGGGATTGCGTATCCCATGTTGTCGACGGAAGCTTCCCCGCTCGAGGAAGAACTCTTCGCCTCATTGATACCGATCAGCTCACCCTTCATATTCAGAAGAGCACCGCCGGAGTTGCCCGCGTTGATCGCGGCATCGGTCTGAATCAGACCGGTTGACTGCGTCGTCGTGCTTCCGTCCGAGAAGCTGAGATCACGGTTCAGGGCGCTCACATATCCGGAGGTTACAGACTGTCCATATCCGAGAGCATTACCGATGGCGACAACCTGATCGCCAAGCTGTACATCATCGGAATCGCCGATGGTAATCGCCTTGATCTGTCCGAGAGTATCATCACTCAGATCACTCTTTTTGACTGCTACCAGTGCGAGATCATTGTCCGAATCCGTGCCCTTGATCTGGCCTTCCACAACAGAATCATCGGAGAATCCTACAGAAATCGTCGTCGCGCCGTCGATGACGTGGTTATTGGTAGCAATCAGAACCTCATCATCCGTAATTCCGACGATGACACCTGTTCCTGCGCCTTCCACCTCATACTGCTGCGATCCGCCGAAGAAGCTCTGCATCTGTTCTACCGACATGGTTGAAATCGTAACCATGGAAGGCATCGCCTTTGCCGCCACCTCCGAGACAGTCAGATCTCCACTTGAAGAGGAGGATGACGATGTGCTGCTCTCGCCGGAATCCGAAGCCTTTGTCAGTGTAGCGGTCTGTGTCGCAGCCGATGCCGAGGTTGAAGAAGAAGTTGTATTCAATGCCGAGGCTCCGGCATTTACACCATAGGTCACGGTTCCGGCGATCAGTCCAAAGACAAGCGCGCTGGCGATTACTGTTCCCCATCTGTGTCCGCTCCCGTTCTTCTTTGCCGCTCTTGCCAGCCTGCGGCGTTCCTTACGGTTCAGCTTCTTATCCTCGTTCCCGTTCTGCTGAAAATCATTCTGTCCATTGTTGTTGCTGTTATTGTCGTAATAGCCGTTATTGAATTCACTCATAATATTCACCCTTTCACCATTCTCCGCCGCCTGGTCCGCAGAGCTTTTGAATTCCTGCCTGATTTCTTCGTTTCGATATTCATAGGATTCGATATTCATTCGATTCGATGTCCATTCGATGTCCATTCGATTCCATATCCATTCGATTCGATGTCCATTCGATATTCAGCCGCTTCGTATCAAACCCTGCGACGTTGAAATTTCCCTTTGTTCTGTATATCTTCCTTACGATTTATATAGTATCGAAACTCTGTGATCTAATTTTGTGAATTCTGTGTCTCATTTTTGATGAGATTGTGATGAAAGTGTGATGCTTGCCATATGTGCATTTTCTGTCCCGGACCGCAACGCACCGATTCGGTCCCGGCAGCTTTTCCGGTTCAGGTTCAACTGATAATAAACGTATAGTACGAGGCCGGATCATTCACGTTCACCGGACCGTGCTATAAAAAACAGCCTGACTTATTACAAGCCAGACTGATCTCTGTTATTTATCCACTGACAGGACATTTTCCCTGCACATCCGCTCAATAAGTCGTTAAGTAAGATGTCGGAGAGGAGAAAGTATCCTGGCTTAAGATCCCTGCGCCGCGCAGCCTTCCCGGTCTCCCAGTGGCATTCTGCACAGCACTCCCTTCTACAGTGGCGATACCGCATCAGCTTTTACTGATTTCCATATCAACCAATCCGCAATTATTCTATTTTCGATGGACAGATGTCTCTTCTTAACAAGACATGCCTCTTTTTAGAGGTATTTCCATACAATTCAGACAAATCCGTCTTTGAAAGAGTACCATAGATTACTCTCGCTAAAAAGCTTATCATATTGATATCCAGTCATCAATTTTTTTGATGGCTGCTTCTAGACATCTGGCGCGCTTGAGCGAAGCAAGAGCCCTTGTCTGACTAGTTTTCAGTCCGACAAGGGCTCTTGCAAACAGTCAGGAGTTTGCTTTTCTTAACCAAAAATTGCCAACTCCCAATCATTTATTTTATTTCCAACAGGTATTTGCTGTACTTCCAGGTGCTGGCGCTCCTTTTAAAACCATCACAGTTTCCAGCGCTTCCCCTCTAAGACTGAGCCCGGTAGAGCCACAATCTTCTCCATTCTTTGCCCATCCTGTCCAGCCTTTGTTCTGGACATGAACTCTGTAATAAATATCATACTTTTCGGCTATATTTCCTGTCAGCTTGATTCTGACTGCCTCCAGCCTTCTTTTCTGGCCGGTAGTTCCGGAGATCTGCCCATTCGTCTTCCATGATCGTTCCCATCCGATATTCTGAAGATGGCTCTGATATGCAATGCCGCCTTCACTCTGTGGCAGGTTCAACGTAAGCTTAACAGCCTCCATCCGCAGCTTCTTTCCGGTTGTTCCGGCAATTTTTCCATCACTGACCGAAGTCATCCAGCCTTTATTCTGTACATGAGTCTGATAACAAACCAGAGGCTCAACATAGGATCCATCAGTGCTTCCTGGTGCCGCTGAACCTTTGGAAAGTATTCTGACACGAATTGCTTCCATGCGGAGACCTTTTCCGGTTGTCCCGGCAGAAGCACCGTTTTTTGCCCATCCAAGCCATCCGTAATTTTGCACATGTACCTGATACCAGATGTCATACTTATCAGCATCGCTGCCTGTAAGACGGATCTGAACAGCCTCCATTCGAAGTTTCTTCCCTGTTGTTCCGGAGATCTGTCCTTCTTTTGTCCAGCCGTTTTCCCATCCACTGTTCTGAATGTGGCTCCGATATTCTGCCTGTACGTCTGCATCGCCAGTGGTACTGAGCTTAATTGCTTCCATCTGCAGGGCTTTTCCAACGGTTCCGGCTTCTGTTCCATCCGTCACATTTGCCTGCCAACCAATATTCTGTACATGAGCAGAATAAGACAATCCGATAGTTTTCAGCTCTTCTTTTTTCTCTTTTTTCAGAATTACTGTATGCTCTGTTTCTGTTCCATCCGGCGCATATGTAAATGTCTGTGTCTCATACCCATCAGCACCTGCTTCTACCGTATAAGCGGTATCCTTTACTAATGTATAGGCTGAATCACTGTCTGGATTAATTTGTGTGTCTTTGCGTTTTACTGTAAAGGATGCACCTTCGACAGTATTCCCTTCTTCATCCACCGCACGGAATTTGATCTGCTCCGTGACAGGATCGATCTTCAGTGTTTTCGCTGTTTTACTGATGGTGACTTTTCTTTCAACCCAGTTGCCGCTGCTTGTTCCTCGGAAGGAAACAACAACGGGCTGTTCCAGATAATCCTTTGTAATATTTCCGCCAAAGGACCCCTCTCTCACAGCTACGGTAAAGGTATTCGCATCATCCAGACGGGTTGTCTCACCCTTTGTTTCCGCTTCCGCCGCATCTTCCTTTGACCCGATATAGAGTCGGTCGTAGCTGCCATTCTGCATAATCAGTTTCAGGGTTTCGCTGTATCCGTTACTGTTTGGTCCTCCGATCGTCTCCAGCTTTGCATCCGGTTTCTTCATCATGATCCCATCTGCAAGGGTAACCGCCAGACTGGCTTCGCTGGTAAAATCACCCGTAACCAGTGTCTTTGCGCTTTCATTTACCTGAATCTTGCGGGGATAAAAGGCACGTTTAAGATCATTGTTCCCGTTCAGGTATTTGCCGTAATAGGTGTTTGACACCGCTACCAGCGGAATATCTGTTCCGTTCAGCTCCCCCTCTGTCAGAGAAATGGAGAACTCCCATCTTTTTTCGCTGTTCTGATACCCGTGTACCCAGCTATCGTTTCCTTTGTCCTTCGATCCATCACCATTGGAAACAGCTTCCTCATAAGTTCCTTTGTACAGCTCATGATAGCCGCTTCCGCTTAAATCCATAACCAGGTATGTCTGATCTCCCTGCTTCTCCAGCCTTGCATTAACAGCCTTAAACATACCTGTATTATTTGTTATTGTCAAAGCAGTTGCTGCCGACTCATCAATCTCAGTTGTGACAGAATAACCGATCTCGGTTCCCATTGATGAAGAATATGCAGCAATATAAAAGGTGCTGTTCAGATCAATCGGCACATTCTGAAATGTAGTTACTTTATTTTCCCCTGTGCCAGATGCCGTTCCTTTATAAGTTTCCCCATTTGTCCGAAGAGTTGTGTATGTTCCGCTGTCTACCTGAATGGTAGCTACGGCTTTTCCCTGACCGTCAACCGTTACTTCAGTAACTGTCCAGGTTCTGATTCTACTAGAAGAACTTTTTCCCTTGGATGATGAAGACGTAAGAGCTGGAGTCGTACTCGCACTATACGTTCCCTGAGGCAGAGTCGTGCTGTTATCCACTTTTTTTAAGACTTCCAGTCCCCATAAGGCGCTCTCCAGAACACGGCCATAAGATTGCTCTTTTGTTTCCGGTCTATTTTTCGGATCATCCAACGTCGCTTTGTCCGCATCACTAAGCGCATTATAGGCAGACTCGGCTTCTTTAATTTGCGCTTCATTATCTGCCGTTACATCTTTAATATCAGGAAGAGCAGCGATCAGTTCCTTGACATGCTCAATTCCTTCTGAATTAGAATCTGTATTTTCTGTATTTTCTGTATTTTCTGTATTTTGAGACTGCACACCGGTAGAAATCTCTTCAGGTTCTCCCGAACCAGATGTCTCCTGTCCCTCATCCGAATCAGATGATCCTCTGGATGCCGGGGTTTCCTCTTCAGTCTCTACGCTTGGAGTTTGATTGTCAGAAGCTTCTTCTTTCTGTACGTATGTTCCTGTCTCCGTCTCGTTGGTTTCTGCACCAAATGATGAGGTATTTACCTCCGTCTCCTGCTCAGATGTTTCATACGCATTTTGTGTCTGCACCTGTCCATCATCGGCCATAACTGTAATTGGTGTTAATGCCATGGATGCAGCCAGAAAAAGAGTCATCAGCATCTTCATTCGTTTTTTCATAGACCTTTTCCTCCTTAAGAAACACTTCAAACATATATATTGATGTCAAAACGATTAGGATAAGCTATGACGCTACTTTGGAGAGGAATGTCATCTGCGACTCGTCACCTCCGGTCAGCATCAGATGAACATCAGTGATAAACTGCCCAACGGTGTCGGTAGACTGATACATGGCTTTTCCCACCTGCCAGACATTACCATCCTTAACCGCCTTGAAATCAGCAAAGGTATCGCTTTTTTCCACAAGATCCTGCACTGAGCTCAGTCCATTTTCGATGGCTCCGTTGTAAATCAGATAATCCGCGCTGTTGGCTTTGTTGTAAAACTCTTCCATAGACAGGCTGACGGAGACACTGGATCCCTCTCCGTTGTCCAAATCCTTAAAAATATAGACGCCGCCGCCCTCTTTGATCATGTTGGCGATATAATCCTTTCCTGACCGTACGGTTACTGTTCCATCTGTCCCTACTGAGAAGAAGGCTACGGTTTTCCCGGTACTCTGTTCTCCCGCTAAATCCGAAATGACCTTTGTCTGCTCTGCAAAATGAGCAAACGCCGCATCCTCTTTATTTACCATCGCTCCGTAGAGTTTAATCCATTCTGTGCGACCCAGCGCCTCTGATTCATAGCTGGAACGGTCGATAAACACCGGAATACCGATGCTCTCTATCATTTCCTGCACTTCCGGGTTATGCAGAATCATCGTGGATTCAATAGCAAGATCACAATTCTTTTCTACCATGATCTCATAATCCGGCTCGCTGTATTTTCCGGCAAAGACAATAGAGCCATCCTCCATAGCTTTCCTGGCTGCATCAATAGTCCAGTTATCCGCCTCAATCCCGCACATGGTAACAACATCCAGGCTGTCCAGCGCGCAGAACAGCGACATGGCCGAAGTCGCCGCCAGATAGATATTATGCGGCTGCTTGATGACCGTAATATCCTTGGACAGCCCGTCCGGAGCTTCTTTTCCGTCGGGCACCAGAAGGTAATCCCCACTTTTCGGAACGGACAACAGCTTATAGCCATCTTCATAGTAATAAACGTTAAAGCACGTCGCATACTGAAGGACCATAGTCCCGGTGTACGTCAGACCTTTTATTTTAGGGGCATTGTCCGGGTCGTTGACCGTCTCCAGGGTAGTTTCCGCCTCCGCTTCTGACGCTTTTGAAGAAGCGGTTCCCGCTGAAGACGTATTGACAGCCTCTGAGGAAGAAGCGGTCGAAACCGTTTCTCCTGTCTCTCCTGCGGAACCGGAGGTAATGTTTTCTGAATTTTCCGCTGTTTCAGAAATGGAACTGCTCTGTGCTGTTCCGGAAGATGCGGACATTGCAGCCCCGGAGGATGCGCCACATCCGGATATCAATACTGAAGCCGACAGCAGAACCGGGATCCATTGTTTCCAGAATCTATTTCTTTTTTTCATTTCTTCACGCTCTTTTCCGCTGTCAGTGCCTCAACAGCCTCTTTTTTCTCCTGCTCCGATGCGCTGTCCGTTACTTTTTTATACAGATCTTCTGCCTGATCCTGTGCATCGAAAATGATTCCGTATACCTTGTACCATTCTGCCTTTGCCAGATCATTCTTCTCATCTGCGCTTCTGTCCACAAACATGGCCATGTTCATCTGAACCGCCTGAGAGGCGAGCTTTTCAAAGGATTTCATATCCTCATCCGCGTTCTTTTCTTCCTTCGGGAGGATCTTCGAGGACTCTATCGTGAAATTCGTTTCCTGCTTAATCAGTGTTTTCAGATCCCATTTATCATAGGTGCCCGCCTGATAGATCTTTCCATCCTCACCGTCTTCTTTTTCCAGCGCAGAACGGACGGATCCATCTTCGATATCGTTATCTTCCACACCCAGGGCTTTAATATCCTCTGTTTTGCCAAGCTCTGACAGTATTTTCAACGCCTCCGGAGACGTGACAAAGGTCTTGTCCGCAGGCTGACGGATGATGATTACATCCTTCTCCAATCCGGCAGGAATTTCCTGGCTCTCAGGAACAACAAGATACTTTACAATAGGATTGGTGTAAAGCTTCTCCTCTTTCTCTTTCGGACTCGCCGCAGAAGAGGTGGAGCTTACGGATTCTTCCACGTTATCTGTCTCTGCATCGGCAGATTTCTCTGAGGAATCTGTCGATTTTGTCTTCCCGCTCTCCGAAGTGCTCTCATCTGTCTGTTCTGCCTCGTCAGAGGTATCGGTCCTTGCAGTGTCCGCAATCAGATTTACCTCAATCAGATAGATGTCATTTTCATAATTAAAAACTTTTAGTTTATTGGAATAAGTAATTTTCGTCTCGCCGGTACTCTTGATTCCTGTTATCTCAGGTGCCTTCTCATCCAGTGCTTTTGTGGAATCCTTAACAGAAGTTCCGGTCTCGCTGCTGCCGGATTCCCCGATATACAGGGTATAATCAATCCAATGCTCCGCCGACATGGCTGATGTCAGAGCACTGATTGCTGTATTTCCATTCAGATTCACCGGTATGGTAAATGTGTTGGAGCCGTTATAGGTTCTTCCTCCCACACGGACTGCCGTGTAGCTGGACGTTCCTCCGTTTGCTCTGGAGAAGGTAATCGTCGCATATGCCTGTCCGTTTACGATCTCTACTTTACTGCAGGAGATAACTGCTCTGCCGGAACCTCCAGAGTAAGAGAAGCGGTACTTACCCACTGCATTTCCGCCGCTGGTTGCACCCTTTGCGCTTTCTGCTGTTTTTGTTGTGCTGCCGAATGAAGTATTCTTTCCACTGCCTGAGCCGCCCTGGCTGCCGCTTCCTCCCTGTTGCTTTCCGGTTCCGTCCGTTACCGGCTTATAAGGATCCGACTGCCAGTCCATAGCCTCACAGGAAATAGTCATATTCGACTGATCCAGCGTAATCGTCCGCGCATACCATGCGTTCCTGTTTTTGGAAAGCGCTGCCAGAGAAAATATTCCGTCTTTTTCTGTCACAGGAATTACAAACTCGTATTTTCCGCTCTGATTCACAGAATAACCGATTCTGGCTGCGCTGTCTGATTTTGCCGCATCCGCCTGAGATCCCCTGAACAACTGCGTATAGGATGTTCCGTTCAGCGCAATTCTGAGCTTCCGATTATTCTCCGTTCCTTCCAGTGAAGCAGAGACGATCTTAAACATTGCAGGGGTCTTTTTAATTGTCAGCGCTCCTCTCCTGAATCCGCTTCCCTGCGTTTTTTTCTTCAAGGTAAGAATAACCTTATCTTCTGTAGTGTCCGCCGCCGTGTAGGAAACACTGGAAGATTCATACCCGTCCGCGGATGCGGAAATGGTGTAAGCAGCTCCTACGGTCAACGAATATTTTCCCTCCTTCGCAGAGAATGTCTGGCTTCCTTCCGCAACGGTAACATCCGCGGGAATGGCGTTACCATTCTCATCCTGCACGGAGACGGAGAGATTCATCTTTTTATCTTCAGTGCAGAAAGTAATATCTTTATAAGTTTTCCAAATAACCCTCCCTTCCATACCGGTGTTTCTGCCGGAAAATGTCATGGGCGTATTCAGCTTTACCGGAATCCAGGCCGCACTTACAGTGGAACCATCGATTACCTCCAGGCTTGTCGGAATTGTCCTGACCTTGTCATTCAGGAGATTGGCGAGCTCCTTCTTCACTTTCCCAGGATCTATTGTATTTTGCTCATAACCGGCCGCCGCGCCGATATATACGTGAGTATATTTCGAGCTGGTAAAGTAAATATGCGCTTTTGCCTTTCCATCCTTTACGACAATCTGGTCATAGTAAACTTTTTTTCCATTCGCTGATATAGAAATCGGTTCATTACTTCCCGGATAATCTCCGTCCGGCAAAGTTGTGGTGTTATCAAATTCCGGCTGTGCTGTATTTTCCAGATTAACTGTAAAGCTATAAGAAAACCATTTTCCCATCGAAGGGTTATAAGCGGAAAATGTCATTTCCGAATTCAGCGCAACCGGAACTGTTACCTGTCCTCCGCTGAATTTATAGAATCCTGCCGAAGTATTCTCCGTCTCCGCGTCCGCTTTTCCCGATGCAGTTCCGTCATAGTAGGTAGTAAATCCGGAAGTTGCGGTCAGTATCACATACGCCTTTCCGCTATTCACCAGAATCTTATCGCAGGAAAGTATTTGCTTTCCCTTGCGGTTCTTCGGCATTTTCTGGTCTGCAGGCTGATACGTCCCATCTGCAAGCGCTGTACTGTTATTATAGGAAGCCCGTACATAACTGCTTTCTCCATCTGAAGTGGCCTTTTCCGATGCAGATCCCTGTTTTCCGCCATCTGCCGCAGAAGAATTCTCTTTGGCAGCCTGCACCGTTACAAGCAGAGATGCACTGCGCCCGCCGTCTGTGGTCGTTACAGTAATCTTTGCAGTACCTTCTCTGCCTGCAGTCAGTTTTCCGTCTGCATCTACTTTTACTACGGATTCGTCCTCAGATTTCCATGTGACCGTATGATCGGCTGCATCCGCTGGCGTGATCTCAGCGGTCAGCTGATCCTGTTCAGCATCTCCTGCTACCAGAAGAAGCGCATCTTTTCCCTCTTTATTTTTAGCTATCTTATTCCGGCTGTCCTTAATTGCAACAGCAGTCACGGAAATTCTACCTGTATTCTGGCCGGAGTCCTCCGTACTTTCAGCTGCTTTTGTGTTCTTTTCCTCAGCCTGCGCATCAGTTCCTGTTGCCGCGCTGTCTGCAGCAGCCGTGTCAGAACTTCCTGCTGACGAAGCAGGAACCTCTGCTGCAGAAGAAGGTGTATCTGTCACAGAATTCTCCACTGTCTGTGCATTTTCAGACTGCTTCTGTACGGTATTCACGACTTCCGCAGAAACACTCTGTTCCTCTGCAGTCTGCTCTGCCTGCGCCTGTACCGGCTGGCTTTCCTCTTCCCTGTGATTGTCCTGTTCTGCCGGTACCTGATTATTTTCCGCTTCTTGTGTTGCAGCAGTTGTACTGTCTGGTACTCCTTCGTCAGCAAGTACAGGTGACGTCATAGAAAGCGCCATGGACGCAGAAAGAATAAAGGTCAGTAATCTGCTTCGTAATTTCATACAACTTTTCCTCCTCAAAAAAAAGCATGCACCGGGAAAGCGCATGCCAAAAAGAAATATTCTGAAAACGAACGCTCTGTTCGTCCGGAAAATTTCTCTGAAGATTCTGCTTTCCCTGGAAGCACAATCGGGTTCTATGGATTATCAGCAGGTTTCCTGGCTTGCAGTTCAGACACTTCCCGCGCCTTCTCGCATTCCCTTATGCAATGCAATGACATTCAGCGGTTAGCTCGCTGCTTACAGTGACCGGATCGCTCAGGTTTTCCACCTGATTTCCTATTGTCCGTCAAAGAGACGGCACTGATAATCATCTGCCTGTTTTCTTATTATAGCGGATTACTGATAAATTACAACCGGTAAAAAAGTCTATGCCGCAAATATATAAATCAGTATCCGACATAAATGATACATCCGACGCAGAACAGCCAGACAGGATCAAATACCTGTCTGGCTGTTAATAAATACTCCACTCGAAATAGATATCTCTATGGATCTTCATGCTCCAGAGAGTACGATGCGTGATGAATGAGATTAATAGATCATTCTGCGAATGGTAACGATCGGCTCGAATGCCGGATTGCTCTGAGTGATGATTCCGAGAGACTCATCCGCCGCATGAACGATCATGTTGTTTCCAATATAGATTGAGGTATGGCTTCCGTAGTTGATAACGTCGCCGGGCTGCATCTCACTATAAGATACGGCAATACCCTCATTCGCCTGTGTATAGGTCGTGCGGCTCAGTGAAATGCCGAAGTGTGCGTATACCTGCTGAACAAATCCGGAGCAGTCACATCCGTTTGTCAGTGAAGTTCCGCCCCATACATATGGATTTCCCACGAACTGAAGCGCATAATTTACAACATCCTGACCGCTTACTCCACTCGCTGTCGAGGCCGAAGAGGAGGTGCCGGATGAAACAGACGATGAAGCAGAAGAACCATTGTCATAGGAGGTACTGCTGTCTGCAGTACTTGTGTCTGTTGTAGTTGAACTACTCGTGTCTGCAGCACTTGTATCCGCAGTACTTGTATCTGCAGCGCCTGCATCTGCAGAAGAGCTGTCTGTTCCCGCAGAAGTATTCGCGGATGATCCGCCGGCTTCCGCAGAGGCATTTGCTGTCTGAGAAGCCGCCTGCTGTGCCGCTGCCTGCTGTGCTGCTGCCTGTTCAGCCGCAGCCTTCTGCGCTGCTTCTGCAGCTGCTTTTTGCTGGGCCTCCTGCTCAGCCTTCGCATTCTGTGCTGCTTCTTTCTGAGACTGCAGTTCGGAAATCTGAGCGTTCTGTTCCTGAATCAGGGAATAATACTCATCCGCCCTGTTCTGAGCATCCGAAAGCAGGGAATCCAGATCCTCTCCCTTTGCTTCCGCGTCCGACTTCAGAGATTCCAGGTTCTCCTTAGCGCCTTCCAGCTCCTGTTTGGAAGCTTCCAGAGAAGATTTCTGAGAAGTTTCCTGTGCCTTCAGCGTCTTTACCTTTGATACAGTCTCGGTATATGCCTCAAGCTCCTCTCTGTCGTACTTATACAGGGACTTTGTATTATCTACATTATCAAGGCCCTCCGAAAGACTGAGACTTCCGATCATGACGCTTGCCCAACCGCTGTCTCCGCCCTCCTCATAGAGATACTGTATCCGCTTCTTCATGGCCTGATACTGTGTGTCCTGATCCTTCTCTGCCTCCTCAAGATCAGTCGTTGTCTGCTCCAGCTCTTTCGTCTTCTGCTCGATCTGATCATCAAGAGAAGAGATAGACGCCATCGTAATCACAAGCTCCTGATCATATCCATCGATCTGTGAAAGGATCTGCTGCTTGTCGGATTCCATGCTGGAGATAGAATTCTGGATGTCTGTAAGATTCTGATTCGTCTCTGCCTGCTGATTCTGCAGATCACTGATTGCATTGTCCGCATTCTGAATCTGAGTGTCGAAATCATCCGCACTTACAGGCAACGGCTGTGCGCCAAGCATGGCAGCTGCAATTCCAATTGTAAGTAAACGCTTAAATCTGACCTTCAAAAATATAACCTCCCTGCGCTTAAAACTTCAGGCGCATTTTTGTAATCTTCTTGTTACACTTTCCGTAATCTTTTACAATACTATCACAGGACATCCAAAATTGCAACGGCGTGATGGGAATTTTTTACATTTTTGTTACAAAGTATTGTCTTGTCTTATGCTTAACCCAAAACCCATCCTTCACCCGCACCCTGACAGAATGACGAAAGCCCCGGCGATTTGCCGGGGCTTGTAATCAACTATGCCTTCCTGTAAAAAGAATTTTCTGTACTTCCAGGTGCCGCTTGTCCCTTTGGCACGAGCTTGATCTGAATTGCTTCCAAGCGGTAAGAATACCCTGCCGTGCCGGCAGCGTCTCCATTCTTTGCCCATCCCATCCAGCCGAAATTTTGCGCATGCACTCTGTAATAAATATCATAATGTTTCGCCATCTCTCCCGTCAGTTGAATCCGAATCGCCTCAAGACGTTTGGACTGTCCTTCCGTTCCGGACATCTTTCCATTTGATACCCAATTATTCCATCCATACGTCTGTACGTGTGTCTGATACTGAATACTTCCGCTATAATCCGGATTTGTAAGCTCGATCCAGATGCCTTCCAATCGTTTGGACTCACCCTGTGTGCCAGAGGATGCTCCATCAGAAACCCAATTCTGATTGCCATAACTCTGTACATGTGTCCGATATCTGACACCGCTCGGTTTCTGATAGAAAGCATTCTCCGTTGATCCCGGTGCTTTTCCTCCTTTTTCCACTAATTGTACCTGAATTGCTTCTAATCGGTAAGAATACCCTGCCGTGCCGGCCTGCTCGCCGTTCTTCGCCCAACCGAGCCAACCGAAATTCTGCGCGTGAACTCTGTAGTATACATCATAATGCTCCGCCATTTCTCCAGTCAGACAAATCTGAATCGCCTCGAGACGTTTGGACTGTCCTTCTGTTCCGGACATCTTTCCATTTGATACCCAATTATTCCATCCATAGGTCTGCACATGTGTCCGATACTGAATGTCTCCAGGATATGTCTGATCAACAAGCTCAAGATAAATCGCCTCCATACGTTTGGATTCTCCCTGAGTGCCGCTGATCTTCCCTCCAGTGACCCATCCCTGGCTTTCTCCATATGTCTGTACATGTGTCTTATATCTAACATTCGTTGTATTCTTATTAACGTCTGCTGCCTTTGCCCATACAGCATACAGTGTCATATCTGAATCGGGCGTCACTGAAGACAGTTCCTCAGCCGTCCATTCCGGCTCCGTCGCATTCTGGTCTGTACTCCATCCCTT
>NZ_JBQKFT010000017.1:0-62976 GCF_052119185.1 Bilifractor sp. LCP19S3_H10 | reverse complement strand
TTATACAGTCATGTAGAGCAGAGAGCTCTTCGAAAACGCAGTCAGGATCGTCACACGCGGAGCGTGTGTAAGAGCCTGCCTGCGATTTCGAAGGCAACAAGTCTGAGCATGGAGAGACGCAAAAGCGGCTCGAGAATGCTCAGATTTGTAGGATTGCGGGAGTGCGAAGCACGGAGCAATCCGTAGCTTATACAGTCATGTAGAGCAGAGAGCTCTTCGAAAACGCAGTCAGGATCGTCACACGCGGAGCGTGTGTAAGAGCCTGCCTGCGATTTCGAAGGCAACAAGTCTGAGCATGAAGAGACGCGAAAGCGGCAAATTAAAATTGTTACACAGAGTTAACAGGCATTTAGAACACAAAATATGTCTATTCCGGAAGATATTGCCTATACTGTAACCGGTTTATTCTAGTCATTTGGGGGTCATATAAAATGGCATTTTTAACATTCGGCGCAATCCACATCGGAAGTTATGAGGTTTCTCTTGAGATTTTTGAAATTTCCAGGAAAAACGGTATTCATTGTATCGATAAGGTCGCGCACAAGATTGAGCTCGGGCATGATTCTTTTTCCACCGGAAGAATCGGCTTTGAAATGGTCGATGAGCTCTGTGATGTCCTGACGGATTTTCGGAAGATTATGGACACCTACAAGGTGGATGGCTACAGCGCGATCGCGACAAGCGCGATCCGCGAGGCGGAAAATGATCTGTTCATTCTGGGCAAGATTCGCCAGACGACAGGACTGGATGTCCGGATTCTGAGCAACTCGGAACAGCGGTTCCTGAGCTACAAGGCGGTTGCCTCCATTGCGGGATGCTTCGAGGACATGATCCGCGAGGGAACCGCTGTCGTCGATCTGGACGGAGGAAGTATTCAGATCTCGATTTTTAACAAATCCGAGCTGATCGTTACACAGAACATGAAGATCGGAAATCTCCGTGTCCGGGAAAAGCTGCAGAATGCCATGGGCAGGACAGACAATTATGAGGATCTGGTCGAGCAGCTGATTCAGCATGATCTCAATCTGTTCCGCAGCATGTATATCCGGGATCTGAAGATTGAGAACATTATTCTGAATGGAGATTTCATCACGGAGATGATTTTCCAGGATCCGAAGCACAGAGACCGCTCGACACGAATCCTGACAAGGGATAAGTTCGAGAAGTGGTACAAGAGGATCGGCGGAAAATCGGTGGCCGACCTTGCGATGGAGAATAATATCGCAGTGGAGTACGCGTCCCTGCTCCGGCCGTCCGCCATCATTTATCACAAGATCGTAACGGACTTGGATCCCGTGAACATCTGGACGCCTGGCACACATCTGCAGAGAGGTCTCGCCTATGAGTTCGCGGAAGCACACGATATCTTCAAGGCAAAGCATGATTTTGAGAATGATATCGTAACCTGTGCGAAGAATATCGCCATTCGCTACGCGGTCAGCGCGCCGCACATCAACAATATGGATGTGACGGCCATGAGCCTTTTTGACGCGACACTTCCTCTGACGGGCATGACCGGACGGGACCGGCTGATGCTCCGGGTCGCTGTCATGCTTCATGACGTTGGAAAGTTTATCGGTTTCAACCAGATCGGCGAGAATTCCAGGAATATCATCATGAGCAATGAAATCATCGGTCTCTCTCACGCGGAGCGGGAGATCATCGCTCTGTCGGCCCGGTATGTACAGGAGGATTTTCCGCAGCACGAGGATATCGTCATGGAATCCAGTCTGGATACGGAGCGGTATTTGAAGGTCGCTGCTTTTGTCGCGATCATCCGTCTGGCAAACGGACTTGACCGGAGCCACAGACAGAAGATCCTGAACATCAGCACAGAGATGAAGAAACAGAAGATTGTCATCCGCGTTGAGGTTCGCGAGAGCTTTGCCCTTGAAGAGGGCATGCTCCAGCCGGAGATTGACTTTTTCAACGAAGTATTTGGCGTCCGTCCGGTGATCAAGCTGAAACGGATCGTCTGAGCACAGGAATGTGCAGAATGTACAGCAAGATGCAGAAAGCGCAGCAAGGTGCAGAAAGCGCAGCGTGGGTGCTGAAAGTACAGCAGGATGCAGAAAGCACAGCAAGGTGCAGAAAGCATAGGAATGAGAGATTTTTGTCAGCTGCCCACGGCCTCAAGGCGGTGGGGTTCTGCCTGTGACAATCGAAAGGAATATAGTTATGAAAATGAAAGCTGAGTACGAAGAATATGCAAAACCGGAATATTACTGGAACAGGGAGCTTTCCTGGATCCGTTTTGATGAGCGGATTTTGCATGAGGCAAAGGACAGTACCATCCCGCTGTTTGAGAGACTGAAGTTCGAGAGCATCACCTCCTCAAACCTGGATGAATTCTTCATGGTCCGCGTAGCGTCCCTGAAGGACCAGATGCACAGCGATTACAATAAGCCGGATATCGCTGGCATGACGCCGGGAGAGCAGATCGACGCGATCCTTGACGCCACGCACGCGATGGTAAAGGATCAGTACGACAACTACAACAACGAGCTGGTTCCGAAGCTGAGAGAAGTGGGACTTCATGTGTTCAACAGTCATGAGGAGCTGACTCCGGAGCAGGCTTCGTACATTGATGATTATTTTAACGAGAATGTCTACCCGGTACTGACGCCGATGGCGATGGATTCTTCCAGACCCTTCCCGCTGATTCGGAACAAGACACTGAACATCGGAGCCTTGATCCGCAAGAAAGGGAGTGACGACGGGCGGACGCTGTTCGCTACCGTGCAGGTGCCGTCTGTTCTGCCGAGATTCATCGAGCTGCCGGAGAAGGATGCGTCTGAGCGCGCCATCATTCTGATGGATGAGATCATCGAGAGAAATATCTCCCGGCTGTTCCTTGGCTACGAGGTTGTATGCGCGCACCCTTACCGGATCATGAGAAATGCGGAGCTTGGCATAGATGAGGATGAGGCAGCCGATCTTCTGGTGGAGATTCAGAAGTCGCTGCGGAAGAGACAGTGGGGCGAGGTCATTCGTCTGGAGGTGGAAGAGGGCATCGAAGCGGAGCTTCTGCAGATTCTGAAAGAGGAGTTCCAGGTGCGGGAGCCGGATATCTTCTATATCCCGGGGCCTATCGATCTGACGTTCCTGATGAAGGTCTACGGAATAGAAGGATTTGATCAGTACAAGGTTCCGAAGTATACCCCGGCGGATGTGCCGGCGCTTCAGAACGATGATGATATTTTCACCAACATCCGCAAGGGTGACATTTTCCTGCATCATCCCTACATGAGCTTCCAGCCGGTTGTCGATTTTGTAAAGCAGGCAGCGTCTGATCCGAATGTACTCGCCATCAAGCAGACTCTCTACCGTGTCAGCGGCCATTCCCCGATCATCGCTGCGCTCGCGCAGGCGGCGGAAAACGGCAAACAGGTGACGGCTCTGGTCGAGCTGAAGGCACGGTTCGACGAGGAGAACAACATCGTCTGGGCGCAGAAGCTGGAAAAAGCCGGCTGCCATGTCATCTACGGACTGGTCGGACTGAAGACACACAGCAAGATCACGCTGATCGTGCGGAAGGAGGAGGACGGTATCCGCAGATATGTTCATCTCGGAACCGGAAACTACAACGATTCCACCGCGAAGCTGTACACGGACTGCGGCATTCTGACCTGTGATGAGAACATCGGCGAGGATGCCACCGCGGTCTTCAATATGATTTCGGGATACTCCGAGCCGGACCGCTGGAATGATCTCATCGTTGCGCCGATCTGGATGCGTGACCGCTTCCTGCATCTGATTCGTATGGAGGAAAAACATGCGCGCGAGGGACAGCAGGCAAGAATCGTGGCGAAGATGAACTCCCTGTGCGATCCGGAAATTATCGCGGCCCTCTACAAGGCTTCTGCTGCGGGCGTACGGATTGATCTGATCGTCCGCGGAATCTGCTGCCTGAAGGTCGGAATCCCGGGCATCAGCGAGAACATCACTGTGCGATCGATTGTCGGAAACTTCCTGGAGCACGCAAGAATCTTCTATTTCTATAATAACGGCAGCGAGGATGTCTACATGGGCAGCGCGGACTGGATGCCCCGCAACCTGGACAAACGTGTCGAGATCGTCTTCCCGCTCCTGCAGCCGGAGACGAAGAAGCAGGCAATGCACATCCTGGAGATTCAGCTTGCGGATACCGTAAAGGCCAGTATCCTCCAGCCGGACGGAACCTACAAGAAGCAGGATCTGGAAGGCAAGGAACGGATCATCGCGCAGGATTACTTCTGCCGGGAGGCAACGGAGATGGCGAAGCAGCAAAAGAACAGCGGCGACAGCCGTGTCTTCATTCCCGCGGAACCTGTGACCGTGCCGGAGGAAGCGTAAGATTGTTGTGCTCTTGTGAATAATAGCATTCATGTTGAACGTGAACACAATTCAGCAAGACTTGTCCAGATACAGAAAATTTTTGACTTGCAGACGTACCCGGGAAAATGTATTCTAATATCGTCTTCAGGGAGCGAAAAAATTTCAAATGCATTCCTGTAGGATTTCATGACGGACAGGGAAAAATGAAGATGTCTGCAGCTGGAGAGATAATACAGACTTCAACAAGGTGAAAATCATTCAACTTGTTGACAAATGAAATTCCACATAGTAGAATACAAAGAGTTTGAAGTAATAGAGGGAATGGCAGTTATGGAAAAGCGAATTTTATCGATCCTGGTTGACAATACATCGGGAGTCCTTACGAGAATCGCAGGACTTTTCGCGAGACGCGGCTATAACATTGACAGCATTACCGCAGGCGTAACCGCGGATCCGCGGTTCACCAGAATCACAATTGTGACCAGCGGAGACGAGCTTGTTCTTGAGCAGATCAAGAACCAGGTTCAGAAGCAGGTGGATGTCAGAGATATAAAGATTCTGGACGCGGACACAAGCGTTATCCGCGAGCTGGCGCTGCTGAAGCTTCGGGTCAGCGAAGCGGAGAGAGACAAGGTCCTTGCGGTAGCGAATATTTTCCGCGCGAAGATCGTTGATGTGGGACTCAATTCCATCATCATTGAATTGACCGGATCTCAGAGCAAGCTTGAGGCATTCTTCGAGCTTACAAAGGAATACGAGACACTGGAGCTGGCGCGTACCGGAATCACCGCACTGTCCAGAGGAATGGACGATGTCACATATCTGGACTGAACGGCTGTACAATATCATCCGTTCGCAGGAGCCGGCGGACCGGCGTGCTGTCTGGCAGCAAACGTTCCTGCAATGTCACTCTTTCGCAGGGACCGCCAGATTTGCTGCGGCACTTGCGGCACACCCGATAGAATCAGTTAGCTAAAGAGTTTACTCTTTAACATATATAAGCCGCTGTATACGGCAGAATAAGCCACTGTATACGGCAAAATCTAAAATTATATGGAGGAACTTGTATTATGGCATGGAAAATGTTTTATCAGGAAGATTGCGATCTGTCTCTGCTTGACGGCAAGAAAATCGCCATCATCGGTTACGGCAGCCAGGGTCATGCACATGCACTGAACCTGAAGGATTCCGGATGCGACGTCATTGTCGGCCTGTATGAGGGCAGCAAATCCTGGAAGAGAGCCGAGGAGCAGGGCTTCAAGGTTTATACAGCGGCTGAGGCTGCAAAGCAGGCAGATATCATCATGATCCTGATCAACGATGAGCTGCAGGCAGCTATGTACAAGAAGGACATCGAGCCAAACCTGAAAGAGGGAGATATGCTGATGTTCGCTCATGGCTTCAACATCCATTTCAACCAGATCATCCCGCCGAAGAATGTCGATGTCACCATGATCGCACCGAAGGCACCAGGCCATACTGTTCGTTCCGAGTACCTCAGAGGACGTGGAACTCCCTGCCTGATCGCTGTTGAGCAGGATTACACAGGACATGCACAGGATCTTGCCCTTGCATATGGCGCAGGAATCGGCGGAGCCCGTGCAGGACTTCTGGAGACCGACTTCAGAACCGAGACAGAGACTGACCTGTTCGGTGAGCAGGCTGTTCTTTGCGGCGGCGTTGTAGCTCTGATGCAGGCTGGATTCGAGACTCTGTGCGAGGCTGGATATGATCCGAGAAACGCATACTTCGAGTGCATCCATGAGATGAAGCTGATCGTAGACCTGATCTATCAGTCAGGCTTCGCAGGAATGAGATATTCCATCTCCAACACTGCTGAGTACGGCGATTACATCACCGGACCGAAGATCGTTACCGCTGAGACAAAGAAGGCAATGAAGAAAGTTCTGTCCGACATTCAGGATGGTACCTTTGCGAAGGACTTCCTGCTTGACATGAGCCCGGCAGGCGGCCAGGCACACTTCAAGGCGCTTCGTAAGCTCGCTTCCGAGCATCCGTCAGAGAAGGTCGGAGCTGAGATCCGCAAGCTGTACAGCTGGAACGATGAGGACAAGCTGATCAACAACTAATCCCCATTTCCACATATACAAAAGTATCCATATAAGCCGGGGGCTGAGAATGCCCCTGGCTTGTTTTAGTTTACGCGAACAGTGAGCCACAGCCGAATGCGAAGTATTCGTTTGTGGCGAGCGTCGCGATAGCGAGATAAAACTTGCGCAGCGTGTTTTATCTCGTTGCCGGAATCCGCGAATTGTTGTAAAATATACAGGATCTGGCGTTATGCACAGTGTCGTGGCCGTATTCGTGATGCAGCCAGTATGGCACTGCATGATATATTGTATGGCATTGGATGATACTGTATATCGATACCCGGAACAGGATGCCGGAATGAGAGCCGGCCCGAATCTCGTTATGCAGCAGGGCAGAGCATGGCGGTTACTGCATTTTTTTACATGAATGTTTATGGAGGACAAACAGATGGGAATGACGATGACACAGAAGATCCTCGCGCACGCAGCCGGACTGGACAGTGTAACTGCCGGTCAGCTGATTGAGGCGAAGCTGGATCTCGTACTTGGAAATGACATTACCACACCGGTAGCCATCGACGTCATGGACGGCTTCAAAAAGCAGCAGGTTTTTGACAAGGACAAGATCGCACTGGTAATGGATCATTTTATCCCGAACAAGGATATCAAATCCGCAGAGCACTGCAAGCAGGTGCGTGAATTTTCACAGAAGTATGACATCACGAATTATTTTGACGTCGGACAGATGGGCATCGAGCATGCGCTTCTTCCGGAGAAGGGACTCGTGGTTGCCGGCGACGTTGTCATCGGAGCGGATTCCCATACCTGCACCTACGGCGCGTTAGGAGCATTTTCCACCGGCGTCGGAAGCACGGACATGGCTGCGGGAATGGCCACCGGCAGGGCATGGTTCAAGGTGCCTTCCGCCATCAAGGTCGTTCTGACCGGCAGGAAAAATAAATGGATCAGCGGAAAGGATGTTATCCTTCACCTGATCGGAGAGATTGGCGTAGACGGAGCACTCTACAAGTCCCTTGAGTTCACCGGAGACGGTGTCGCGGATCTGACAATGGATGACCGTCTGACGATCTCGAATATGGCGATCGAGGCGGGCGGCAAGAACGGAATCTTCCCGGTAGACGACAAGACCATCGAATATATGAAGGAGCATTCCACAAAGAGCTGGACTGTCTATGAAGCGGATCCGGACGCGGAGTACGAGAGAACGGTGACGATTGATCTCTCTGCGCTGAAGTCCACGGTTTCCTTCCCGCATCTGCCGGAGAACACGCATACCATCGATGACTGCGGAGAGATCCGGATTGATCAGAGCGTCATCGGATCCTGTACGAACGGAAGAATTCAGGACCTTCGTGAGGCTGCGGAAATCCTGAAGGGCCGCAAGGTGGCGAAGAACATCCGCTGCATCATCATTCCGGCGACGCAGGCGATCTATCTGCAGGCACTGAAGGAAGGACTGATCGGGACCTTTATCGAGGCCGGCGCTGTCGTAAGCACACCGACCTGCGGACCCTGCCTCGGCGGATACATGGGAATCCTGGCAGAGGGTGAGAAATGCATCTCCACGACAAACCGTAACTTTGTAGGACGGATGGGACACGTGAAATCTGAGGTTTACCTCGCAAGCCCGGCGGTAGCGGCGGCAAGCGCGGTCACTGGAAAGATCAGCTCTCCGGCAGAGCTCGGCTTATAAGGAGGAAGTAAGATGCAGGCACAGGGAACAGTATTCAAATATGGTGACAATGTAGATACCGACGTAATCATTCCCGCCAGATATCTGAACTCTTCAGATCCGGCGGAGCTCGCGACACACTGCATGGAGGATATCGACAGGGAATTTGTGCACAAATTCCAGAAGGGCGATATCATCGTGGCGAACAAGAATTTCGGCTGCGGCTCCTCCCGTGAGCACGCGCCGCTGGCCATCAAGGCCGCAGGCGCAAGCTGCGTCATCGCCGAGACCTTTGCGCGAATTTTTTACCGCAACTCGATCAATATCGGACTGCCAATCATTGAATGTCCGGAGGCGGCAAAGGCGATCGAGAACGGAGACAAGGTGAAGGTGGATTTCGACTCCGGGAAAATCTACGACCTGACAAAGGGTACGGAGTATCAGGGACAGCCATTCCCGCCGTTCATGCAGAAGATCATCTCTGCCGGCGGCCTCGTCAACTACATCAACGAGGAGAACTGAGGAGCAGCCGAAGGCTTCGGCTGTCGCCTGACCCAAAAGTGCTGCGGGAAAATCCCACAGCACTTTTTCGTCAGAATATTAAAGTGCACTTACTTCCAGGTCAGCTCAAGATTACGGTTATTTGTTACGCAATCCTTTAGGTAAAGATTAATTAATGTCTGGTAAGGAATGCCTGTTTGGTCTGCTTTACCTTTAAAATAAATAATGACATTTTCATCAAGGTTAATTGTTACCTGCCTTTTCAGGGCCTTTACATATGGATTTTTAACCGCCTTGCTAAAATCAAATTCTTTTTCTAAAAAATCATCTTTTTCTGTCATTGTATGCTCCTTTCATAGCCCGCTTTTTCAGTTGCAGTAGCTTTTCTGGAAGATATGATACGGATTATCTTTTCTTCTCGTATGCAATGTACGACAAGAAGAATATTACCTCTGGCACTGCGTCCCAATATACGAAATCTGTCCTCGCTGTCTGAATGTAACTCATCATATTCTAACAAGGCCTGTTCATCATAAAACACGGTTTTTGCTTCCTCGAATGATACTCCATGCTTCTTTTGGTTTATTTCATTTTTGATTTGGTCCCACTGAAAATCCACAGATTCACCGCCCTTCTATAATTACATTATAATTATAATATAATTATACGCCTGCGTCAAGCGATAATAGGCTACCTATCAAGCCGACAGGTCGGGTACTTGAAATATTTTTAATCAGGATTTGCACAGACCTGGTACTACAAAGAAAACTGACGATAGATGTACGAATTAATATAGGATAATGTCGGATTGAAAAAATAGATTTACATTGTGTGATCTTTGCGTTATAATGATCAAGTGCTGTGAGCAAGGGTACTATGATCAATGTTCATCTACAGCATCTGATTACCGGGGTATGGCTCAGTTTGGCTAGAGCGCACGGCTGGGGGCCGTGAGGTCGCAAGTTCGAATCTTGTTACCCCGATTGTTTGAGGATCTCCGTTTGGAGGTCCTCTTTTTTTCTATATAAGCCCGTCGAAAACGCAGACAGGTTGTCTGTTCTAACAAACCGGAAGACTGATTTTGAGGAGAGCATGAGGTGAAGAAAGTGGGCATTTTGTTATTTATACTCGGAGCGGCTGCCATAGGTTACGGCTTTCTGATCCTTGCCGCGGCGTCGGGTACGAAATTTTTTGCAATATGGTTTCTGATCGGGGCATTTATTATCTGGGCGGGATATATGACGAATGGGAATCACTGGCACGCCGTTCCGCCTGTCGTCCGGATCGCTCTGGCGGTTCTGGTCACTGCCGCTGTGGTTATCGTGGCAGCAGGAACGGCATGCATCATGACTCATTTCCACGACAGGGCGCCGGACGGACTTGACGAGATTATCGTTCTCGGCGCGCAGGTCAGAGAGTCAGGACCGAGCCGGGTGCTGAGAAGCAGGCTGAATGCAGCGGCGGCGTATCTGGCGGAGAACCCGGATACGGTATGCATCGTCAGCGGAGGGCAGGGACCGAATGAGCCCTGCACGGAAGCGGAGGCAATGAAGGAATATCTTGTCCAGAAAGGCATCCCGGAGAACCAGATCCTGGAGGAGGACAAATCCACGACAACTGTGGAGAATCTGGAATTCAGCAGCCGGTTTCTGAACCGGAAGGAGGATTCCGTGGGAATTGTGACGAACAATTTTCATGTGTTCCGCAGCCTGAAGCTCGCGAAGAAATACGGATACCGGAACTGCCGGGGGATTGCGGCGGGCTCCACACCGCTGTATCTTCCAAATAACATCCTCAGAGAGTGTCTCGGTATCGTGAAAGAAGTCATGTGGGGGAACTTCTGAGTGTTCCTTATCGTGAAAGTGGCCGTGTACTGGAACTTCTGATTCCCCTCTCCTGTTCATCTCCTGGTATAAGACGCTCCGGAAATCACTTCATTGTGCGTTCTGTTGTATTCATTATTATTCATCGCTTTTATATTTTATATCTGTGTTTATATCCGTGCTAATTGCTGTTTGTCCGCTCATTTCCAGCAGAAGAATGGACTGCTGCAGGTAGAGGGACAGATCCGGGCCAAAAGAATCGCAGTGCATAAGGTTTCTTATGGTCCGGATTCTTTTGTTCACAGTATTTCGATGCAGAAACATGGCATCGGCAGTTTTCTGCGTGGACTGGTTATGGTTCAGAAAGGATTTCAGCGTGTCGAAAAGCTCTGGCTTTCCATTACTTTTCTGTTTCCAGAGATAGCGGATGACAGGATCGCAGAAATGCAGCTTTTCGTCTGCCGGATCACTCCCGAGTAGAAAGCGGTTCCCGTAGGAGCGGAAATTGCGGATCAGATTGTCGCCAGAAAGGGGAAAAAAGTTTCCCGAAACTGGAAAGTCATCGGTTGGAACAGAAATTGTATTCTTGGAAACAGGGCGGTCTGAAGATGAACAGCATTCGGCCCCGGTCACCTGCGGGATATTGTTCCGAGGCATTCTGCGTTGATTTAGAGCGAATTCCGCCTGTCGGAACATATAGGATAGTTCTTGAAGGCCCGGTTCCGGGAGACTGAAGCCGATGGCCACAAGATTACGCGCGGAAAAACTTTTCAGGAAGGACATAAACTCTGTTCGCATGAACGTGCTTTCCACAGCAACCAGCACCACGTATTCGGAGATTCTGAGGCAGACGCATTCCGGGAAGGTCTGTTGAATCGAGTGCTGTATGATGCTGAGAGCTTTTTGGTCCGTGTAGCTGTCACCGAATTGTTGGGGTTTCAGCAGGACGACCTGAAAGACATCATCGTCCTTCCAGTTATAAAATTGAAGTTGTGTTTTCAGATCGTTGGGATTGACTGCTTTTTTCTGGATCAGGCGAAAAAATACATTGGCGGAATCATTCTCGTTCTTTATTGTTTTTCCCATATATGCCTGAAGAATCTGCCCCAGACGGTGGAGAAGCTGTGCGTCTCCAGGGTTTACAGGTCTGTTCTTCTCCAGAAGCGTGATTCTGCCGCAGGCGGCAGAGTCAAAGGCAAGTCCCTCCGTCAGACCGTTGAGTGTCATCTGCTCATTTTTTCGCCACTGGAAGGTATGACTCCCGTTCTGAAGTCTCGATTCCATAGCGGCATTATCATAGCGTATCAGATGAATGCTTTGGAGAGAAGAGTAGCCGGTGCGGGCAATGTACTGCCATTCCGCGTCCATCTGGGACAGGTCGTCCACATGTGACATGGCGAGAGCACGGCTGTTTGCATTCTGGATCAGCAGCGGGTTTTGGAAAATCCGTTCCGAGCGATCAACGATATTCTGGAACCTTCCATGCTCTGCATCGTCTTCCACCTGAGATTCCCAGTCCTGATAATAGTCAAATACACCCTGGAGAAGCTCAAAGGCTTCTATGGCTCTGAGTCCTTTCACCCGGATGATGTCTCCCTCCCCGTTAAAGATGACGGAGTTGTCTTCTTCGTACACATATACACAGTTGGTCGCGTAGGCGAGCCGGGCACTGTTCAGAACAGCTTTCGCGGTATCACGAATCTGAAGCGTCAGGTCATCTGCCATCAACGGCATCAGACGATTGGCAATCATCCACATACTAAGTTTCATTTCTTATCCTCGTCGGTTTTTCCTGTTGTTTCTCTGATTTTTTCAGATAGTCCTGTCATGCTCAGGTTTTACGGGTGCAGTTTTATTCTAACGAAAGCGGTCAGAGAAAACAATATTTAGAGATACAATAGTGCTGTAGTTGCATATGTAATTAATGAAAAAATCAATTAATCATGTGCGTTTTCGACATTTTCGGTATGCGGGTGAGGATGTACTATGGAAATATCAAAAGCAGTTGTATGAAGGAACGGCGCCGCAGATTGACATACAGCTGACGATAGGGAACTGCTGCGGAGAACAGGACAGAGGGGAAAATAGCAGCAGTCAGATGTGGACTTCGTTGGATATAACGGGAGGAGGGATATTTGTGCAGACAGAATCACAGGTAAGGCCGGCGAAACCCTTAAGCAGGTCGTTGAAAACATTTTTTGGTATTGGAGATTTCGGCTTTACATTGATGACGAATATCGATACCTTTTATGCTTCTTATTTTTTCATTAACATAGCGCTTCTGCCTTTGGCGACGGTGTCGGTGATCACGACGATTTCTGCGGTCGTCGATCTGATCCTTTCCTGTCTCTACGGGGCATGGATGAACAAGATCAAGCCGGGCAAATGGGGGAGATACCGTTCATGGCTGGTGCTTACGCCGTGGATGGTGCCGTTCCTTTACATGTTCGAATTTGTAAAACTCGGCAATACGACTGTGATGGTAGTTGTGATGACCATTGCCATGATCACAAGCCGGATTGCATGGAATATTCCGTATATTGCGAATATCTCAATGATCAATATCGCTGGAAAGACAACAGAAGACAGGATGGCGCTTTCTTCGATCCGAAATGTGTGGACCGCGCTTGGCAGTGTTGTTTATTCTTATCTCGGACCGATGGTTGTAGCCGGTTTTACTGCGGCTCTGAGTGAGAAAAATGCTTATGCGGCAACTGCATTTGTATTTGTATTTGGCGCATTCATGGCTGCTGCATACTTCGCGCATTTCAAGATGTTCAAGGGCTATGAGGAAACCGGGGAGGAGGAACTCGCCCGGATTGCAAAGCAGAAGCAGGCAGAAAGCGTGCCGAAGGTGAGTGCAATCGCAGCGGTCAGATGTAATCCGCATCTGCTGGCTTTAATGCTTTCTTCCACTACAAAGTACATGGTTCTGTTTCTTGTAAATGGTATTGCGATTTATTACTTCCAGTATATAGCACTGAAACCGGCAATGTTTGCGGCATTCATGCTGATCACAAATCTCCTGGGAGTTCTGGCATCGTACATTTCAAGATTCTTCGTCGCCAGAGCAGGGGCCAAGAAGACCGTCGTGTGCGCATATCTCATCATGGGAATCGCCATGCTTGCTGCATTTGTGATTTACGAAAAATGGATTCCGGTGATCATCCTGATGGCTGTTACTTTTTTCGCCATGAATATCACTACCACCTGTGATCCGGAACTTTTTGCTACGTGCGCTCAATTCAGCTCGGCAAAAACCGGGTTTGATACGACCGGAACTGTCATGGGTCTTCTCACCGTTCCAGTGAAATTTGGAATCGTAATGCGGGGCATCCTGATTTCCGCAGCCCTTGCGATCGGCGGTTTTTCGGCAACGGTGGATCCCTCACAGGCTACGGAGCAGATGAAACGGGGAATCTGCATTGGCTTTATGATCATTCCTGCTCTTGTAGTAATTGCAGGCGCAGTGATCCTTGCTTTCGGCTACCGGCTGGGCAGAGAAAATACGGAAAAATAAAGAGCAGAATATGGATAACCGCATCTGAAATGAGCGGCATATCTGTAAAGAGAGAAGGTGAAGGAACAACATATCTGTAAAGAGAGAAGGTGAAGGAACAACATATCTTCGAAGAGAAAAGGTGAAGGAACATCATATCTGCGCAGTAAAATGGTGAATGGCATTATATCTGTGAATGGAAATATTGGTGAAGCGAAAAGGAGGAGATTATATGCTGACAAGAAGACAGAATTTATTGGAGACGATTCACGGCGGTCATCCGGACCGGCTGGTCAATCAGTATGAGTACATGCAGCAGGTGTTTGATCCGGTGCTGCTGAACGCGCTTGGCAACTGCCCGAGAGGTGGAACGGCGGTGAACGGCTGGGGTGTGACGATCGAATTCCCGGATTACGTGCCGGGTCCGTTCCCGGATACCAGCCCGGAAAAGGTAGTCATCAAGGATATTGAGCATTGGAGAGATTATGTCAAGGCGCCTGCCGTAGATTTTCCGGAGGAAGCATGGGCACCGTTTGTGCAGCAGGCGGAATCTATTGACCGGAATGAGTATTTCGTCGCAAACTTCATTGCGCCCGGAATCTTTGAAAAACTCCATTATCTGATGGGCATGGAGGAGTGCATGATGGCCTTCTATGAGAGCCCGGACGAAATGCATGAATTGATTGATTTCCTGACAGACTGGGAGATTCAATGCGCTGAGCAGGTAATCCGTCATCTCCATCCGGATGCACTGTTCCACCATGATGACTGGGGAAGCCAGAAATCCACATTTATGAGCCCGGCGATGTTTGAAGAGTTTATTCTTCCTGCCTACAAGAAGATCTATGGCTATTACAAGGATCATGGCGTGCAGCTGATCGTTCATCACAGCGATTCCTATGCGGCAACACTTGTGCCCTATATGATCGAGATGGGTGTGGATATCTGGCAGGGCGTCATGAGTACCAACAATGTGCCGGAGCTGATCCGGAAATACGGCGGAAAGATTTCGTTCCAGGGCGGCATCGATAACGGGAAGGTGGATCGCGTTGACTGGACGAGAGAGGGCATCGAACAGGTGGTCCGCGGCGTGGTGGAAGCATGCGGAAACATGTATTTCATTCCGAGCACAACGATGGGCGGTCCGGAGAGCACTTATCCGGGGGTATACGAGGCCGTATCGGAGACTATAGACAAGATCTCTGAGGAAAAATTCGGCTACACCGGAAAATCCGGCAACAAGGCAGATCCACTGTTCGCCCATGTGGACAAGGCGTCGAAGGAAATCTCAAATCAGGATTCGTAAACCAGTCAGAAGGTCTGGATTTGCGAATCAATGAGAAGGACGGAATTCGTAAACCAATTACAAAGATTCAAAGGGAAACGAGATAAAACACGCTGCGCGAGTTTTATCTCGCTATCGCGACGCTCGCCGCACACGAATACTTCGCATTCGGCTGCGGCTCACTGTTCGCGTAAATAAGAAGCAATTACCGGGTCGGCAGTATGCCGGCCCGTTTCTTCTTATCGGTATCAGATACAGAACTTTTACTCCAGTTTATCATCCTTGCATCCATTTCACCGGCCTTGCTTGTGAGTGGTGAAATGGCGCGAAGGTCATATCATGGGAAGTACACGGATTACGTACGGTGCAGGCAGAATAGTAGCCGATGCTTTACTTTTGAAACATCGAACGGCCAGAAAACTTTACTAATATTCCGGGATCATGCTAAAATAAGTAAAGCATTTAAAAGGAGGTTCGAATTTCCGGTGTTCAATTACGATGGACTGAACCGAAAACTGAAAGAGAAGGGAGTTACAAAAACTGATCTGAGAGCACGCATCGGTCTCTCCAGCCGGACGATTGCAAAGATCGGGAAGGGGGAGAAACTTTCAGGGAGAACCCTGCAGAGAATTGCGGATTATCTCCGATGTGATTCGGCAGAACTTATGCGGGAGGTTTCTGATAACATCATTCTTCAGACACTCAGGGATGAGAAAGAGGCGAAGATTTCCGGCGGTCTCTACCACGAGCTTCAGGTTCGCATGACTTATAACTCCAACCATATCGAGGGCAGCAGGCTGACGGAAGATCAGACAAGGCTGATTTTCGAGACGAATACGATTGATGCGGGTGAAGGCGTACTTGTGGATGATATTATGGAAACCATACATCACTTTCGGGCAATCGATTATGTGATTGATCATGCAGAGGAAAAACTGACAGAGGAGATTATCCGACAACTGCATTATATTCTGAAATATGATACAAGGGACGCCGCGCTGAACTGGGTTGCTGTCGGGGATTACAAGAAACGCCCCAATATGGTCAGAGGACACGAGACGGCAAGACCGGAGGAGGTGCATAAACGGATCAGCGATCTTCTTCACCGTTATAATGGAATCGAACAGGTAAGGCGGGTAACGATGGATGACATAATCGCCTTCCATGCGGAGTTTGAATACATTCACCCGTTTCAGGACGGGAACGGGAGAGTTGGAAGACTTGTGGCATTAAAAGAGTGCCTCCGTTACAACATCGTGCCATTTCTCATTGAGGACAGCAAAAAAGCTTTCTACTATCGCGGCTTGGCGAACTGGAAACAAGAAAAAGGATGGTTGACAGACACTTGTCTTGACGGTCAGGATACTTTCAAGGCTCTTCTGGAGACGCTCGGAATACCCTGCGGCAAAGCAGAGAAATAGCGACCTGTTGTGCAGGTCATCGTGACGCAGGTAATCGTGGTGCAGTTCAACGTGATTCAGCTCATCGTGGTACGGCTCATCGTGGTGCAGTTCATCGTCACATCCGCTGAAATTGACAGTATTTTGGGTTTGTTGTATATTTGGGTTTAGTTTCTGGCATGATGAATATATGGGATAAAAACCTTGGCGATAGAGGGGATGTGGAGTCAACTGCCCACCGCCTGAAGATAGTGGTTTTCCGTCTGCAGCAAACGAAAGGACTTTGTTTATGAAGAATAAACGACTGGGAGATATGCTTGTCTCGTCGCATGTGATTACAGAGGATCAGCTGAATCAGGCGCTTCGGATGCAGAAGGAGCAGAAGAAGCGGCTCGGACAGGTTCTCATTGATAACGGATTCATCACGGAGGCGCAGCTGATCGATACCCTTCGTATTCAGCTCGGTATCGATTACATCGATTTGGGCAAGGCCGATATTGATCCGACGATGTCAAAATATATTCCAAAGTCTCTGGCGAAGAAAGCGTTGATTGTTCCGGTTTCCGTCTCCAAGGACTCGCTGTTCCTGGCGATGGCGGATCCACTGAACTTCATGGCGCTGGAGGAGGCGCATGATACATCGAAGAAGAAGATCATTCCGATGATCGCTTCGCAGGCTGCCGTGGAGCATGCGATCAATGTACTCTACAGCAACGAGGGCGCCGCCGAGGCAATGGCGCAGATGATGGCGGATGCCGGGCTGACAAAGGACGAGATCAAGACACCGGAGGAAGAGGATGTCGAGGATGCGCCGACGATCCGACTGGTGAATTCGATCATCGAGCGCGCCTACAATGAGAAGGCATCCGATATTCACTTTGAGCCGACCGAGACGGAAATGGTCATCCGCCTTCGTGTAGACGGGCGGCTTCACAGGATCATGACGATCCCCGGCGACCTGATGGGCTCGGTAACATCCAGACTGAAGGTCATGGCACATCTGAATATCGTTGAGAAAAGAATCCCGCAGGACGGCCGGGCGGTTCTGAAGCTGAAACAGAACGATGTCGATATGCGTATGTCCACGCTTCCGACGATCTATGGAGAAAAAATCGTAATCCGAATTCTCGGTACAGAGGGCTCCATGCTGACCCGAGAGGGAATTGGAATTCCGCAGGACGAGAACGCGAAGATCGACCGACTGCTCAAGAATACCAGCGGGGTAATCATGATCGTGGGTCCAACCGGAAGCGGAAAATCTTCGACGATGTATGCCCTGATGCAGGAGCTGTTAAGTGAGTACACGAACCTGATCACGCTGGAGGATCCGGTGGAGTATCACATCGAGGGCGCCACTCAGGTGCAGATCAACGAGAAAGTCGGACTGACATTCGCCAGCGGACTTCGTTCGATTCTGCGACAGGACCCCGACATCATCTGTGTCGGCGAGATCCGTGACGGCGAGACTGCAGAGATTGCGATGCGCGCCGCAATGACCGGACATCTCGTGATCACGACCATTCACACGGAGGACGCGGTATCAGCCATCGACCGTCTGAAGGATATGGGCGTCGCTCCGTACCTGATTTCCGCCGGCCTTCGAGGCATCATTTCTCAGAGACTTCTGCGGAGAATCTGCCCCACCTGCAAGGAAGAATACACGCCCGAGGCGGCATCGCTGTCCCTCGCCAGAATTCACAATTATCCCGGAAGAAAGTTCTACCACGGAAGGGGCTGCGACAACTGCTACCATTCCGGCTACCGCGGGCGAATCGGCGTATTCGAGATCCTGATGATGAACGATGAGCTCCGTCACTGCATCACCTCCGGCGGTGACAAACAGGAGTTCACGAAGCTGGCAGAAAAAACAAACTACGTGACAATGCTGGAACATGCAGATAAACTGGTAGAAGACGGAATCACAACAGTTGATGAAATTATTCGTACGATAAGTATTACAGATTAAGTAATGGATGTGAAGACGGTCTGCTTTGCAGCAACCCAGGAGTTCATAAGCTTATTTGAAATCCGGGATCTATTTATGATTGCAGGGACAGCCGACTTGAATAGAATTGCAGGGACAGTTGACATGAATAGAGCGGTTCGGAAAATGAGAGGCATAAAGAAATGGTCAACTACCCACGACCTAAAGGTCATGGGCTTGTAACTGCCCAGTCGTACTAACGACTTACGTCTCCGACCTTTAACCCCAATAGATACTGCTATCTAGAGTGGCGTTACATCATGGGGTGATTGACAGCACCCTTTACGGCAGAGCTTGCTCTGCCGTAACTACGATTTCGTAGTTACTGTCTGTATCAGGTACTAAAACTTCCCGTGCAGTACAAACATGTTAAACCTTAGTATATTTTACATAATGCTAGGATTTCACATTAAAACCTCATATATACTTTTCAAGGAACAAAGAGTGCCTCGTTCTGAGCCGGAACTAACGGTTTTCTCTTGTATAGGTAGCTCAGTGTCAATTATACCACAACCAGGCTCCTCCCACCACCTGAAGGTAGTGGGTTTCCGCCTATGACAAACGAAAGGATTTAATTTATGAAGGTCGACCAAATGGTTATGACAGCAGCAGCGATGCGCGCATCGGATATCCACCTGATCTGCGGACTTCCGCCGAAAATTCGTGTGGACGGAATACTTCAGGATCTGACAAGTGATGTTCTGAGCGATGATGACTGCAAAAAAATAGCCGAGAAACTGGCGGGAGAGCATTACGATTCCATTCGTGATATCGGAGAACTGGACATGGCGGCGTCCATCGGCGGTGAGCGTGTCCGTATCAACCTGTTCCACCAGAGAGGCCATATCTCAGCAGCACTGCGTATCCTGAGCAATCATATCCCGGAGGTCGAGGAGCTGGGACTGCCGAAGGCGGCAGAGAGGTTTGCCAATTACCGGAAAGGCATCGTGCTCGTCACCGGTGAGACCGGTTCCGGAAAATCCACAACACTCGCAGCGCTTCTGAATCGCATCAATGAAACACGGGCAGAGCACATTGTAACACTGGAGGATCCGATCGAGTACCTGTACGAGCCGAAGAAGAGCATCATCAACCAGAGAGAGATCGGAACAGACACCAGAAGCTACGAGGACGGACTCCGGGCGGTTCTGCGGGAAGACCCCGATGTCATTCTGATCGGCGAGATGCGTGATCTGACCACAATCGAGACGGCACTGACGGCAGCAGAGACCGGTCACCTCGTCTTTGCGACGCTTCACACGAACTCCGCCGTCGATTCCATCGACCGCATGGTCGGCGTTTTTCCGGAAGAGAGACAGCCGCAGATCCGTATGGAGCTGTCGACCACACTGAATGCGGTTCTCTCGCAGCAGCTTCTGCCCAGAGCAGGCGGCAAGGGCCGGATTCTTGCGGCGGAAGTCATGATCGTCACGACTTCGATACGAAATCTGATCCGCGAGGGCAAAACACCGCAGATGCATTCTGCGATGCTCACATCTGCAGCGGAGGGCAGCGTTACAATGGACAACTTCCTCCTCGAGCTCGCTGCGGACCGCAAGATCACGCCGGAGACCGCACTGGAGGCCTGCAACGATACCGACTATATGAAGAAGAAATTCATGTTCTGAGAGGGAAATAGCATATGACTACATACCAGTACCGCGCCATTGATACCGACGGCAAATCAATCCGTGGTGTCGTGCAGGCGCCGGATGAGTATTCAGCGGTGCAGAAGATCCGGCAGAGCTGCCCGATCATCACTGAGATTTCCGCTGTGAAAGAATCCCGTAATGTGCTGTCCATGGAGTTCGGCGGGAAACCGAAGGTAAACGCCAAGATGCTTTCCGTTATCTGCTCCCAGTTTGCCGTAATGCTGAGATCGGGTATGCCGGTCGGGCGGTGCATCTCAATGATCGCCGAACAGACCGAGGACAAAAAACTGAAGAAGATGCTGCAGGAGGTTGCCGCTGAAGTTGAGGATGGAAGCAGCCTTGCGTCCAGCCTCGAACGAAACGGGAAAGGCGTTTTTCCATCGACCTTCATTGAAACAATCCGGGCAGGTGAGCAGTCAGGTACCATCGAGAACTCCTTCTCCAAGATGCAGATCTATTATGAAAACGCAAGCAAAAATCAGGAGAAGATCAAGGCGGCGATGACTTATCCGATCTTTGTCGTCATCGTAGCGATCATTGTCCTGATCATCATCATGGCGAAGGTGATCCCGACGCTTACGAGCACCTTTGAGTCACTCGGCGGCAATCTGCCCATGATGACACAGATCACCATCGCAATTTCAAATTTCTTCGCAAAGTGGTGGGGACTGTTTGTGATTGTCATTCTGGCAGCCGTGATTGGACTGTCTGTGTACTTCCGGACCGATAAGGGCGCGCTTGTCAAGGGAAAGCTCCAGCTTCGGATGCCTGTCATGGGAAAAATCAACACAGCCAACAGTGCTGCTCAGTTCGCGGATACAATGTCTGTGCTTCTGGCATCCGGCCTTACGGTCAACAATGCCGTGGCGGTAACGGCAAAGGTCATGGACAATGAGCTGTTCCGGCGTGACGTAGCGGCCATGCAGCCGAAGATCGAGGAAGGACAGCCCCTGGGCAAATGCATCGAGGCGAGCGTCTATTTTCCGGACAACCTCAAACAGATGACCGCGATCGGAGAGGAAACCGGTTCGCTGGAGGATACCCTTCAGACAATCGGAGAGTACTACAACAACGAAGCGGACTACAGGACGAAACAGGCACTGGCAAAGCTGGAGCCGACGCTCCTGATCTTCCTGGCCTTCTTTGCCGGGTTCATCGTCATCTCCGTCTACCTGCCGATGTTCACGATGTACAACCTGATGTAAGAGAGGAACGGCGGATCAGAGAATGAACTGAAGCAGGGGAACGGCAGATCAGAGAACGAATGGAAACTGAGGAACGGCAAGAATGGGGAAGCGAAATCGATCGATAATCAGAAATAAGCGGGGAATCGCGAACCTGACCGCAGTTCTTCTGATCGCGGTGATTATTTTCTGCGGCATGTTTGCGGTCCGAATGTATATCCGCCACCTGAACGATGCGAAGATGACCTTCGACCGGAACCAGGTCGAGAATGCTATCAAGGCAGCGAAGGTCCAGTACATGGAAGACGGGTTCGGAGGTGATGTCACCTACTATTTCGACGCTGTCAACAGCCGGATGCTCGGCTGGGATGAGATCGGAAAGATCGAGGGGTACGGGCGCTCCGACCGCAGGCACAACGCGAACGGTGAGACAGGAGCACTCGGTATTCCAAATCTCGGAGGAAAGAACGGCGGGCAGCTTCTCGCGCTATCCGTGGAGGACAACGGGACGGTGGTTCACCCAAGATGGCAGGGACACACACTGACCGCCTACGACTACACCCTCATGACCGTCAGTGAAAGACGTCGGCTGAACACAGAGCAGAAGGATCAGATCGAGAAAGATGCCGCGAAAACCGGGACGAAAATCGCTGGTCTCAGCGCGGCTGCATCTTCATGAAGTTGAGCTGTTTATTTGAGCTGTGTATTTGAGTTGTGTATTTGAACTGTGCATTTGATAAGAAGGGGAATCGAGGTGGAACCGACTCTATTTCTGACAATATACGGCGGTGTCGTCAGCTTCGTCTTCGGCGCCGTCTTCGGCAGCTTTATCAACTGCCTTGCGTGGCGGATTGTGCACGGCGAGAGCGTGCTGAAGGGCAGAAGCCACTGTGCGGTCTGCGGTCATCCGCTTTCAGCGGCGGACCTGGTGCCGATCTTCAGCTACCTGTTCCTGAAGGGCAGATGCCGGTACTGCCATGAGAAGATTTCCCCGCGGTACATGATCGCGGAGCTGATTCTCGCCTGCGCCTTCACAGGTGTATATCTCCGATACGGGATCAGCATTCTCACGATTCGGTACATGATCCTGTCCTGTATCCTTCTCGGACTTTCCCTGACCGACCTGGATACCTTTGAAATTCCGAACGGCTTCATCGTGGCAGGTATTGTGCTGTGGGCGGTTACCCTTCCCTTCACCGGGGAAAAAATCAAAGACCAGCTGATCTCGGGCCTTCTGGGCGGAGCCGTCATTGCAGGGGCATTGCTTCTGCTTTCACTTCTCTTTGACAGGGTCACCGGCAAGGAAGGACTCGGAGGCGGAGACATCAAGCTTTTCTTTATGGTGGGGCTCTTCACCGGACCGGTAACCGGACTGTTCAATCTGATCCTGTCCTGCATTGTTGGACTCATTTTTGCCGTGATCCGCAGAGAACACAGAATCCCCTTCGGCCCGGCAATCTCCATCGCAAGCTGGATCAGCATCCTGTTCGGCCAAGCCGTAACCGGGTGGTACCTGAGCCTGTTCTGACAGGAAGTACCTGATCCGCGCGGTAAGATTTAAAGAAGAGGAATTCATAAACGTTTTTCGAATCGTTTCACAATAGGAAGTACCTGATCTGTGCGATATGACAAACAGAAGGGTATATGAACTTGATCTGATCTGCTATAATAGAGAATAGTCTGTATCACGAGGAAAAAAACATAACGGGAATGAGGGCGTGCTATGCCAAAGAATAAGATACTGGGAATCGATATCGGGAATTACCGGATCAAGATGACGCTGTGCCAGAACAATGTCCCGGTCCGATTTGTGAGCGAGCGGGTGCCGGAGCACCTCGTAAAGGACGGACGCGTCACATCCTGGGACGCGGCAGGAGATTTCATCAAGGAGCTGATGAAGGCAAACGGCATCAGCTGCCGGACAGCGGCTGTCGCGATGCCGGAGAACACAGCCTATATCCGGCGGATGGAACTTCCGCTGATGACGATCAGTCAGCTGAAGGTTAACCTTCCCTTTGAATTTCACGATTATATCACAGAGGATCTCGACAAATATATCTACGATTATGCGGTAATCGGCCGAAACGAGAAGAAAATGGAGCTCCTTGCGGTGGCTGCCAGTAAAGATCTGATTCAGAACTACACCGCCATGTGCAGAAGAGCCGGCCTCAGACTCGAAATCATCGCTCCGGAGGTAATCGCCTTCCGCACGATTATTCAGGACTTCGAGAAACGGCACAGCATCGAAAAAGGAAGCAGAGACTATGTCATCCTTGATGCCGGCGACCGTACCATCAATCTTCATTTTTTTCCGAAGGGAGAGTACGAAATCACACGAAGCATGGAGCCGGGATGTCACGAACTGGCGAAGGCTTACGCGGAAGCGGTCGGCCTGAATGAGAAAACGGTAAAAAATATCGATATGAGCAGTCTGGACGATCAGAAGGACATCATCCAGGATGACCAGCAGATTCAGGACCTGTACAACAGCATGGCCGTTCAGATCATGCGTGTGCTCAATTTCTACAGCTTCAATAATCCGAACAACAACATCGACAAGCTGTACTACTGCGGCGGCGGATCGAGAATCGACGGACTCATGAAGGAAATTGCAGAGAACGTCGAGCTGCCTCAGATCAGCATCGCCGATCTCATCGAGACGAAACCGGAGTTTGATGAGAGCATGATCCTCGGGCCGCAGTCGGTCGGAATCACCATGTTCTAAGGGGAGGAATAAGCATTGAGCCTGAAAGATCTGTTAAGTATGGAAATCGGCCCCGGCGCTTCCGGAAGCGGCAAAAAGCCGCAAAAGAGCAGCACCGGCGCACGGGGAAAAGGAAAATACCCGACAAAGACAAGCATCAATCTGGTCTTCCACGAGAACAACGGAAAACGCATCGCCTTCGATCTGGTGGTCTTTGGCATTTTTCTCGTGGCACTCGGGATCTTCACCAAGTTCATGGTGCTGGACAAGCTGAACGAGATCAATACCGCACAGGCGGAATACGGCGCGAAGCAGGAACAGCTCAGGGAACTTGTATCGTCTAACAGCGTCTATGACGATGTGAGCGGTCAGTACAGCCACTACGGAACCGGATACATGAATTCCGACGAGCTGGGCATGCAGGACCGGGCAAAAATGATGCAGGTGATTGACCAGGATGTTCAGGTCGACAGCGGAATCAAGAGCATATCAATTACCGGCAACACCGCGACGCTGACCATCGAGCGGACGACATTGTCTGAAGTCTCCGACGTGGTCCAGGCACTCCAGAGCAGCGACATCGTACAGTATGTCTCGCCTTCTACCGCATCAACAGGAGATGACAGCACAGACACAGGCGTTGTGACGGCGGAGATCACCATCACCTTTACCTCCCCGACCGGTGCCGTATCCAGTTCGTCCGGTGACGAGGAGCCATCGCTGACGGATCAGCTTGCGGCCAAGAAGCAGGAAGCAGAAAGTGAGGGAACGGAAAATCAATGAAACTCAATCGTAAATTTTCCAAAAGAGAAACTGTCCTCATCCTGATACTGACCTTTGCCCTGCTGGGATTCATCTATTATTTTTTCACCTATGATTACCTCGAGTCACAGCTCCGCAGCTATGACACCACGGATCTTGACAGCCAGATCACACTGGAGCAGAAGAGAGCGGCAATGATCAGCCAGATGAAGCAGGACATCGCCAACGGCACAGTGGCATATTCCGGCGAGGTCGCCACCTACAACAACCTCAGCAACGAGATGACAGAGCTGAACAACATCTTCTCCGGAACCTCCGTCTATAACTTCGATTTCGCGGAGCCGGAGGCGACAGACAGTACAGTTCGCAGAAATATCAACATCACATTCACCTCCGACAGCTATGCGGAGGCGGAAAAAATCATCAGCAGCCTCTACGCCTGTAAATACCGCTGCCTGATCAGCGATCTCGACATCGCAGCCGGCAGCGACAGCAGCGTTCTGCAGAGCGGACCGGTCAGCGTATCCATGAAGGTGACCTTCTTTGAGACGCTCCAGGGAGCGACAGACACCAACGGTATCATCGTCGATAGTTCATCCGGCGAAAGTCAGTCAGACGATACCACTTCAAGTTCCGCTGCATCATACTGAATGAGGCCCATTAAATTTCGCCGATTATCTAATTTCGTCTAGATTGATTAAAATAGTCGGCAAAATTTGGGCAGTAATTCATATGACTAGACTTGTCAAATAACGAAAAAGCATATATTATAATACCAGTAATAATTTTTATTTCCTTGGTCTAAGAGGAAGTAATGTTCAAGAGGAGGACCTGAAAAATGTTCAAGAAATTAAAAAACAGCAAGAAGGGATTCACACTTGCTGAGCTGCTCATTGTTGTAGCAATCATTGGCGTCTTGGTTGCGATCAGCATTCCGATCTTCACAGCACAGCTGGAGAAGGCTAGAGAGGCAACAGATGTAGCAAACCTTCGTGCAGCATATGCTGAAGGAACTGCAGAGGTTCTGACTCAGGACGATATGGCTACTGGTTGGACTAAGATTTATACTTCTGACGGTAAGCTGGTTGCTGCAGATAGCACTGATGCAAGCAAAGGAATCAAAGGAAAAGCTACTCAGACTAGCTGGCAGAGTACTAATCCGGAGCTGGGCTGGACCACATATGCTGGTAAAGCTGAGTCTGGCGCCGTCATAAAAGTAACATATGCGCCCGGAACTGGTAGCGCAGATGGTAAGGTTACCGTCGATTTTGCAAAGTAATATAGTTGCTTAACAGTTTTTGCTTAGGATCCCTCATCCTCGTGATGGGGGATTTTCCTTATAGAGATAATCGTAAAGCTTACTGTAAAGGTTTCTTCATAAAATGACAATTACACGCGTCTGTCCATACCCTCTGCCTGAACCCACACATTTGCGCGTAAATACCCTGTTTTCCACAGATTTATGAACCTATGCGCATAATTCGATTTATTCCGCGCAATCGTTGAAGGTCAACTTCTTGATCTCTTATCAGTCCATGCTCAGACCTTCTACACATTTGCGCGTAAATAGCCCGTTTTCCACGGATTTATGAACCTGTGCGCGGATTGATTGCACAAGAAGTCGTTTTTCTGAGCTGATTTCGTTGACCGGTTTACCTAGCCGGGCTTATGGTAGATATATGGGGATGCAAGAACGAGACTGGTATCAGAGAGACCAGAGGCAAAAAGAATATAAGGCTGCTGGACTGAAGTACCGGAATTCTCTTGGCTGGCATTACATGCTGAACGGACACGACTTCGGTCCATGTGACAAGGACAATATCTGCCGATTGATGCGAGAGCATACGCTGAATGACAGCACCTTGGTGAAACAGGGATCGGGGCCTTGGACGCCGATCTCCAAACTTCGAAAGGAGTTCCCGGAAGGTGGGTATATTTACTCGTCGAATAAGGCTGGAAAGAATTCGTCTGGTAAGAAATTCCCACTTAGTGTCTTTGGCTGCGTTCTTGCGATCGTATCGCTCATTGTCGGAGTGAAGGTGCATTATGATGTCGGCGGCATTATTTTTGGCATTGTGCTCAGCCTGTTAATGACGACAATTATCAAGGCGCAATGGAGAAAGAAAAGATCCTTCACAGCGGGAGCGTTGATTGCTGCAGTTGTACTGGTTATATATGGAGCATATCTTGGAGTGCTCATATCTGAGATGATTTGATTTTCTTGTCAACCAAAATGGAGGAGGTGATCGCAGGTGAAGAGAAAACAGAATAAAGGCTTCACACTGGCGGAGCTCCTTATCGTGGTTGCCATCATAGCTGTGCTTGTTGCCATCAGCATTCCGATCTTCAGCAAGCAGCTAAAGAAGGCGAGATTTGCAACTAATCAGGCAAATGCAAGAGCAGCTGTTTCCGCTTCAGTACAGTATTACTATGAAGCAGACGATAGTGAACTAGAGAAGGTAAGAAATGAGAAAATTATGGATGGCCGCATCTACCTGTTGTATGACTGTAAAACAGGGAAGATCGAAGACCTCGGCTATTCAAAGAGTGACCCAACTGCAATAAAGGGTGTTACATACAGACATAGTGCCGGTGCGATCCTTTCGGAAGAGCTATATAAGTATCATAGTGATGGTGGAAAGCGTAAACCTAGATTTAAACAGATATCTGAGTGGACTGTGGATGATGATCTCGGATATGGATCGACCTTCCTCTCAGATCGTGTCTATCCGTTCTGGGTCTGCTACATCGAGGCAGATGGCAGTTGTTCCGCAATCTTTGTGTGTTGGAATTGATTGAGCAAGAGGGGGATGTTTCAAGTGAAGGGCGAACAGAATAAACAGAATAAGAAAGGCTTCACCCTCGCAGAACTCCTTATCGTGGTCGCCATTATTGCTGTGCTCGTGGCCATCAGTATTCCGATCTTTACTGCCCAGATCAGGAAGGCAAGGCTGGCTGCAAACAAGGCAAATGCGCGGGCTGCGCTATCTGCTGCGATGGCTGAGTTCATTGATGCGCCGGAGAAGGATAAGGAATTAACGATAAAAGTTAATACTCAACACATGTATTTCAGATATGATACGGCAACAGGGCATTGCAAGTACCTTGAGACAAAAAATACGAGCCCACAAGATGTAGATGATTTTCATTACAATAATTTTGCGAACATTGGTTATGAACCCGGCGGAAATGGATTAGGACTAAGCAATGTGGCGGAGTGGAAGGAAAATCAAGAGGCTAAGTTGATGAATGGTAGCTTTTCTTCTACAGTCCTCACCGACCGCACGTACCGCTACTGGGATGTAGCAATGCAGGGTGATGGGACCTTTACGGCTCTGGTATGCTTATGGTAATGAGAGGGGATGAGCATGTGATCAAGAACAACAGGAAAGGCTTCACTCTTGCGGAGCTCCTTATCGTGATCGCTATCATTGCTGTGCTCGTTGCCATCAGCATTCCGATTTTTCATGCTCAGCTGAGGAAGGCAAGGCTTGCTGCAAATCAGGCTAATGGAAGAGCAGCGTTCTCAGCGGCAGAAGCGGCATATCTGGAAAATATGGAAAAGTATGGAACTTCTTCTTCAAATAGTTTTACACATGGCCGTGCTGAAGATTACGATACGGTGACATATACGTATTTTCCGGCTGTGGGAAAGGGAATTTTGAATTTCCATTACTCATCCGGCAACAATCGCTGGATTTGTGACAGTGGCGGCAAGGTTTATACGGATACAGATGTATCTCACTGGACAGTGGATACCGAGGTCAGCGATAGCAAAAAGCTTGGTGATCAGGTCGCAAAGATCTGGACGATCCATATGAATCCAGCAAATGGTGAGATTGCGGGATATTATTGCGCGTTTCCAAAGAATACAGATTCTTACTACCAAGAGGTTCTGAAGGCATTTTCGAATGGTACAGAATCACGATTTGTGCAAAAGTAAAGCCGGGATGAAAAGGCAGGTGACAAGCACAGATGAAGAGAAAACAGAATAAAGGCTTCACCCTTGAGGAACTCCTGATCGTGGTCGCCATTATTGCTGTGCTTGTTGCTATCAGCATTCCGATCTTCAATAACCAGTTAGAGAAAGCCCGCGTGGCAGTGAATCAGGCAAACGCAAGAGCCGGAGAGGCAGCTGCCTGTGCTGCATATCTCGAGGATCCTTCCTATGATCTGATTGCGTATGATATACGGTCGGGGAAGGTGGCAAAATCGAAAACTACTAGTAGTGCAGGTATAATAGTTAAAGATTTAAAAATAGGTGACAGAACAAACTTATCGGCAAGTTATAGAAATGATGTGAATAAAGTTTCAATTGATATATCTACATGGAATGTTAATACGTCATTGTCAATAAATACAACTTATAAGCTTGGAGACTATTATTTCTACCACTATATTTACACTTTTGATAAAAATGGAACCATCGAACAGATTCAGGCAAATGATAATCACAAGTCGAAACCACAGAATCCATATTGAGTAAGCGCTCAGTGTCAGTGCGGCTAGTTTGATACTTTTGAAAATGCCATAATCATGGAAAACGAGAGTATTTTAGTCTCAGTCTTCCCACTGGCATTCACAGTGGTGGATCATTTCACTACACTGCCGCTTCCACTATGGGACTATTTTACTCTACTTAAGAAGAGAGGAAGTCCCATGATGAATAAACGTGCACCTCGCCGCTCTGATGAAGAGTGGCATCAGATCATACTCGCTGCCAGAGCATCCGGCTTAAGCGACTTTGAATACTGTAGAGATAACAGCATCCCGACCAGTACATTTTACCGGGCACTCGCTCGATTGAGACAGCAGGCCTGTGAGCTTCCGGCCAGATCTGAAAGGCTCGAGTGCAAGCAGGAGGTTGTTCCGATAAATATATCAGAGCTCCCGATCAGCAGAGAGGATCGACTGCATCCGGTCTCCCACGTGGTCGATGAACCATCACCTGCTTCATTTGAAGCAACGATGCGCATCACATTTGGAGGCGGCACGCTGGAACTGACCAATCAGGCAGATACTGCACTGGTTGCCAGTATCCTGAGCATGCTGAACAGCCGATGCTAGGTGACATCTCCAGCGCAAACCATATCTACCTGGTTACGGGCTATACCGACATGCGAAAGAGCATTGATGGTCTGATGGCGATCGTACGTGACACCTATGAGCTGGATCCGTACAGCAACTCTGTCTTCCTCTTCTGCGGAAGACGTGCCGATCGCATCAAGGCTCTCCACTACGAGAAGGACGGGTTCTGTTTGCTGTACAAGCGCCTTGAGAAAGGAGCGAATGATCACTTTCGGTTTCAGTGGCCACGCCACGCATCCGAAGTTCGCAACCTCACGAAACGGGAGTTCCGCTGGTTACTCGAAGGCCTCTCCATCGACCAGCCGAACGCCATTCAGCAGAGTCGTGGAAAGTACGACTTTTGAACCTTGGTGATGTTGCACAAACTTTCAAAAATTACATAAAGCTATCCTCCGGGAAGGCCCGCGCAGCCTAGGAAATACGTGCTTTCAGCGGTATAATCAGAGCAGTTTTGAAAGGACGTACACACCATGAGCATTACGGATTTCGGCAATCGAAGCAAAGACGAAATAATCGAATACCTCATCGACGAGCACAACGCCATGGAACGCGAGACAGCCCAGCTCCGTCAGGAGCTTGCTGAGGCTAAGGAGACCATTGAAGAGTTCAAGCGTATGATCTTTGCCTCACGATCCGAAAAGAAACACGTCGGTTATGATAACCCTGAGCAGCTGACACTGATGGACCTTTTCAACGAAGCGGAGCTGGCAGCGGATCCGAACGCTGAAGAGCCTACAGTGGAGACCATCGTCAAGGGCTACATCCGCAAGCAGGAAGGTGAGAAAAAGAAGAAGGCGTCTTATAAGGAGCTGTATGACAAGCTTCCATCGAGAGACCTTCTGTGTCATCTTGATCAGGATGCGAAGATCTGCCCACAATGCGGCAACACCATGGAGCGTGTCGGCTGGGAGAAAGTCCGTACCGAACTGGAGGTCATTCCGGCTCAGATCCGCCTCGTGAACATCTATCAGGAGACGGTCCGCTGTCAGAAATGCTACGAAGAGACCGGATACGCAAGATTTGCCCGCGCCGCGGTTCCATCTCCGCTGATTCCGCACAGTCCGGCATCGCCGACGACCGTTGCGTATGTGATGTACCAGAAGTACATCAACTCCATGCCTCTGTACCGGCAGGAAAAGGAATGGAAACAGATGGGCGTATCGATCCAGCGTGCAACGCTGGCGAACTGGTGCATCTACTGTGGCAAGAAGTACATGAAGCCTCTGTACGATGCGCTGGTTAAGCACCTCCTCGAGCGAGAAGTCACCTGCGCAGATGAGACGCCATGCCAGGTGCTCAAGGAAGATGGTCGGACGGCTCAGCAGAAATCCTACATGTGGATCCACTGTTCAGCGAATCTCGATGGCCTGCCTCCGATCATGCTCTATGAGTACAATCCTTCACGGGCAGGATCGGTACCGCAGAACTTCTATCAGTCGTTCAGCGGCAAGTACTTCCTGGCAGATGGGTATCAGGGATACAATCATCTGCCGAAGGGCGTCCTCCGATGTGGCTGCCTGGCACATTTCCGGCGTAAGTTCTATGACGCAATACCGTCAGAGGACCGCAAGAGTGGTAAGTCCAAGTCACCTGCCGCAAAGATCGTAAATCTCTGCTCGAAGCTGTTTGAAATCGAGCGAGGCTTCATCGATCTAAGCGCGGAGGAACGCAAAATCAAACGAGAAGCATCCAAGGAACACGAGATCTGGAATCAGATCTGGGAATCCCTGGATCAGATCTCAGCAAGCAAAACCAGCCTGCTGGGGAAAGCGGTGACGTATGCCCAGAATCAGAAACCGTACATGGAGAACTATTTCCTGGACGGCAGAATTCCGATTTCAAACAACTTCACCGAAAGCTGTGGTGCGAGACCGTATGCCGTGGGACGGAAAAACTTCTACTTCCACGATACACCGGTCGGTGCCGAAGCCAGCGCGATCATCTACAGCCTGGCGCAGACAGCAAAACTTAACAACCTGAGTGTCTTCAAGTATCTGCAGGCGGTACTCCTTTACATGCCGGACTACGTTCATGAGCCCGAGGGCATGGAAGAGCTGATGCCATGGTCAGATAAGATGAAGAAACTCTGCGCAATAGACACGAAGGCAACTATCGAAGACAAGGATGGAAACCCAAAGATCTCACGGTAGTAAGTTAGCGCGCTCAGCTAACACTGAGCGCTTACCATATTGATGGTGTATATTAGGCAGTGAGCCGGGACAAACGGAAAGGAGTGACGCTCAATGAAACAGAATAGAAAAGGCTTCACCCTCGCGGAACTCCTCATCGTGGTCGCCATTATTACTGTGCTCGTGGCCATCAGTATTCCGATCTTCAGCAAGCAGCTGGAGAAGAGCAGACGAGCAGTAGATGTTGATAATTGCCGTACGCTTCGTTCTGCATTGGCGACATCGATGATTGACGGTACCATTCAAATAACGGATCCAAGAACAGCGATTGTCTTGATGCTCTATAACTACCAGAAGTCAACAAGTGGTAACAGAGTGGGCTTGTCTCCTTATCTCGATGGTGGCGTTTACCAGCTAAGCGCCAGTAACAACGGCTTACAAGCTGCTGATCGAACAAAAGTCAGCATCAATGGTTCAACAAATAAGATGGATATTGGCACGATGTGGAAAGCGGTTGCAAAACAGGCAGGGTTTGACATGAGCGCACTTAAGAAGATGCAGAAGAAAGTTAATAATTCATTCTGCGGCGTCATTATCTTCAGCAGTGGAGCAAGTTATTACATTGAGGGTACAGATATAAAAAATCCTACATTTTACAGCTGGGATGATATAAATATGCCGTTGAGTACGATTACTCCGTGAAACATAAGGAAGGAGACGAACACTGATAAACAAGAATAGAAAAGGCTTCACCCTTGCAGAACTCCTGATCGTGGTCGCCATTATTGCTGTACTCGTAGCCATCAGCATTCCGATCTTCACCTCTCAGCTGGAAAAGAGCAGGGAAGCAGTCGATCTTGCAAACCTCAGGCCCGCTTATGCAGCGGGATGTTATAAGCTGATGGATACTGACTTTGATTCAAAATCTAAGGATCATACTTATATCTATGATCCGACTGATGGGAAACTGTTGACTTTTGCGGAGGCAAACAAGGTAACGAACAGCAATGCGCTTTTATGTGGTAAAGGGACTTCAATAGTTGGGAGTGAAGATAATACCCAATCAATAACATGGAATGGGACGGAATACACGGATTATAATAAAATTCCAAAGCCGGCTCCCGGCCAGAAAGATAGTTTTTATTCAGCCGGAAGCAAAGGAATGCTTTACGACCCGAAAGAAGATGTAAAGGGGAAGGCAATTGCTGTATTCATCTATCCAAGCAGCAATTCGGTTATAGCCTATTTTTATTGAGGTTGAATAGAAACATGATGAATGCGTTATCCCAATATCGGTGCTTACGCATCAATTTTCACACATAATCACGACAGGCATCACGCTTCGGAACATCCACCGGGGTATGACGCCTGTCTTCTTTATTTTTCTGAGGAGATCACCTCTTTCCGGCATATATAAAAGTACCGGCCAGAAATAGTGCTTGCGCTCACTCTCATCCTTTGGTACGGTAGACACATCTTCCGGTAATCCATGCCGGACACATTTCTCACATCTTTGTACCGCTCGGTACACGATCATCCCAAGGAGGATCATTATGAAAGAAGAACGCACCCTCACTGTCGGCACGCGCACCAGGGTTCATTACCGTGGATGGCAGACAAGCTATCACGAGTATCCGCAGATCAACTTGACTGGAAAGTGGCTGAATGAGCTCGGCATCTATGCAGGCGACAAGGTCAAGGTCCAGTGTAAGGACGGGCAGATCGCCATCACGAAGGTATGAAAAGAGGGCGGTACAGGTGTGATGCTGTACCGCCCTCTGTGTTTTTCTATGACGAATGCCTCCGGTGCTACCTTCCAGTGGGCCGGGGGCATTCTGACAATCAAATCGCAGAAATTCTCAGCTATATTACCAACTGAGGCCAAGCTGCCGATATCTGTCTTTCAAGATATCTTCAACTTCACCAACGATAAGCAGTAATCAAAGGCCTCATTTGTGCCTTCAATCACAAAATTGGTAGACTGATCCAGAATCATATAACCGGTGAAGCGATCGCCGTTCTGATCATGGAACACGCCACTACCGCAATGCTGAAAGCCTTTGGTAACGCAGCAACCAATTCTATCTGCTCTTCTTCTCAATGTGATTTCACTTATAATATTTTTCCTCCTTACAAACGAATTAATCAATTTTCGGAGGTAGCGTTCCACGCCTTGCCAAGCCACGCCAAACCCAGTAAAACGGGAAAAGTATGCAAGGTTTCTTTGGAAGCCCATATCATGATTTCCATCTCTGATTCGTACTGTGATGATGATTGCTGAGACTATTATACCCCACTGAAGCTCTAAATCCACCACGCAAACTGATAATAATCGTTGAAACCTGATAAAAAAATACATATGATACAAAGTAGAGATTTCTATGTTTTCATGTCATGGAGGAAGACCTATGGGATCAGATCTTAGAGAAGAGAGCTGGATAGGGACGAAGGAAGCAGCTGAATTCCTTGACGTTAAGCCAGCCACAATCCGCGACTGGATCAGGAAAGGTAAAGATATACCAAGAAGGAAGATTGGGAAGGCATGGAAGTTTAAATATTCCGAACTTGAGGAATGGGCTCGCAGCGGCAAAGCGGCAGATAATTGAAACATAAAGTAATTACATCATCGGGAGGTTTATCAATGAATAAGCAGCAGCTTGCATCAACGATTTGGGAATCGGCCAATCAGATGCGGTCAAAGATAGAAGCAAATGAGTATAAGGATTTTATTCTTGGCTTTATCTTCTACAAATATCTGTCCGAACGTGAACTGGAACTTTTCCGCAAAGAGAAGTTAAGTGAGGAGGAGATTCGTAAAGTTGATGAATCCGACGTTGAATATGCAAAGCATGTAAGGCAGATACTCGGATACTTTATTTCATATAATAATTTATTCTCGACCTGGCTCGAGAAGGGCAGCGACTTTGACATCAAAGATGTTCGAGATGCTCTATCTGACTTTGATCGGAACATTGATGAAGTTTATAACAAGGTTTTTGCTAAAATTTTCAATACTCTTCAGACAGGTATGTCTAAGCTCGGAGAAACATCTGCAGCACAGACAAAATCTGTAAAAAAGCTCCTGCGTCTTATCAAGAAAATCCCCATGGATGGGAAGCAGGATTATGACGTGCTAGGTTTTATATATGAGTACCTTATCAGTAATTTTGCAGCAAATGCTGGAAAAAAGGCGGGAGAATTTTATACGCCTCATGAAGTTTCTGTTTTGATGTCCGAGATAGTAGCTGAGCATCTGAAGGACAAGAAGCAAATCAAGATATACGATCCAACATCCGGTTCCGGCTCGCTATTAATCAATATTGGCCGTGCCGCATCAAAGTACATCACAGGTGATGGAAAAATTGATTACTATGCACAGGAGTTGAAGGAAAACACATACAACCTTACCAGAATGAATCTGGTCATGCGTGGTATAAAGCCAGCAAACATTAACGTCCGCAATGGCGATACTTTGGAGGATGACTGGCCGTTTTTTGAGGAGAATAAAAAGGATTCAACATATGAGCTTGTCCGAGTTGATGCGGTCGTTAGTAATCCTCCATATTCTCAGAAATGGGATCCTAAGGATAAAGAATTCGATCCACGTTTTAAGAATTATGGTGTTGCTCCCAAGACCAAGGCAGACTATGCATTTTTACTGCATGATCTCTATCATTTGAACGATGACGGCATCATGACGATTGTACTTCCGCATGGCGTGCTTTTCAGAGGTGGTGAGGAGGCAACAATTCGGGAAAATCTGGTAGAGAAGAATAATATTGACACCATAATTGGTCTTCCGGAAAACATATTCTTTGGAACGGGAATCCCCACAATTATTATGGTGCTGAAGCGGAATAGGCCGACAACAGACATCCTCATTATTGATGCATCTAAGGGATTTGAGAAGGCTGGGAAAAATAACCGGCTTAGGGACTGTGACATTAAAAGAATTGTCGATACAGTTAAGAATAGGGTGTCTGTTGACAAGTATTCGGCAGTAGTCTCGAAGAATACAATACGTGAGAATGGCTACAATCTGAATATTCCTCGATATGTCGATTCATCAGACGAGCCAGAGAAATGGGATATTGGAGCGACTATGATAGGAGGCATTCCCAACGCAGAAATAGACGAACTGCAGGAGTATTGGGATACATTTCCGGGTTTGAGGGAATCTATCTTCAAGCCAATGTCAGAAGGGTATTCCACGCCAGCGGTCGAGCAGATTGGAAAATACGTTCAGAAATTTGGAAGCACTGTTTCATATAAAGATGCGTTTTCAAGCGCGTTCAATGGATTTTATCAAACCTTATATGACGAATTGATTGACGGTGTTTTGGATGTTCAGATTGAGCCAGAAAAAGAAAAGCTTGCTTCGGACATTTTCAGTCGAGTTGACCCTATTCCTCTGATTGATAGGTACGCAGCATATCAGTCATTTGCTGGGCATTGGAATGTCATCTCCGGAGATATTGAGATGCTTCAAACAGAAGGCTTTGAAGTGATAACTCAAGTCGATCCGAATATGGTAATTAAGAAAAATAACAAGGAAGATGATGAGATCACTGAGGTACAAGATGGATGGAAAGGGCATATTCTTCCATTTGAACTTGTTCAGACAGAATTGCTGCCTGATGCAGTGCGGGAGATCGATTCCTTAGAGAAAAGGCTTGCCGAGATAGGTGAAGAATATACAGAGATTATTGATTCGTTTGATGAGGACGAGAAACAGGGAAGCTATCTTAACGATAATAATGATGCTTTTGTTACGAAGGAATTAAAAGCCGCAGTTGATGATGCACTTAAAGAAGTCACCAGTGCAGAGATCCAGACGCTTTCTGATTATCTGGCTATCACTTCTAAGAAGGATAAAATTGCATACATTGAAGAAAATAAGGCAGCAGATTGGGCGGCAATGACTTCAAATGCCGATGGCACATATAAGAAAACAGTCATCAATAATAGGATCAAGGAATTAAAGCAGCAGTATATCTTCCCTGCGGGTTCATTTGAGTCGAAAATAATAGCGGCATTACAACTTACAGAAGAAGAAACAGCCAAGAAGCGCGAATTAAAACTAAAGAAAGAGGAACTTCAGATAAAAACCAAGGAAGTTGTTGAAGGGCTTTCCGAGGATGAGGCGCTGAAGATTGTAGAGCTTAAGTGGCTTAAACCCCTTTATAATGATCTAATCAAGTTACCTGACATCGTGATAAATGATTTCATTGCGAAGTTAAATTCGCTTTTGAAAAAGTATTCTAAACCGCTTTCCGACATTGAAGATCAGACAAGAGAAACAGAGATGCAGCTTTCTACGATGATTGGCGAGCTCGATGCAAATGACCAAGATATGCAAGGAATCGATGAATTTATTAAATTGATAGGCGGTAATACGAAATGATGGATCGAAAGGCGGAACCGGAAATAAGATTTAAAGGGTTTACGGATTCTTGGGAACAGCGTAAGCTTGGAGACTGCTTTTCTTCTTTGCAAAATAACACATTGTCGAGAGCTGACTTGAATGATGAAAATGGTGCGGCAATGAATGTTCATTACGGGGATGTTCTTATCAAGTTCAATGAGTGTCTGGATATCTCAAAGGAACACTTGCCATATATAGAAGAGAAGGATATCGTCGATAAGTTTAAGACCTCGTATCTACAAAATGGGGATATAGTTATTGCTGATACGGCAGAGGACGAAACGGTCGGAAAATGCACAGAAATCATTGGATTGTCGGATCAAAAAGTGATTTCTGGACTACATACGATCCCACTTAGACCGAATATAAAGTTTGCCTCTGGATATCTTGGATTCTACCTTAATTCAGACTCATATCATGAACAGCTCAAGCCACTTATGCAAGGCATAAAGGTCACATCGATTTCAAAGAATGCGATGCAGGATACAATTATCAGATATCCTGATAATACAAGGGAACAGGGGCTGATTGGACAGTATTTTTTGAATCTCGATCGTCTTATTACCCTTTATCAGCGTAAGTGCGATAAACTTTGTGACTTTAAGAAAGCCCTGCTATGCAATATGTTCCCAGCAGCGGAAGCTGATGCCCCAAAAGTTCGATTCAAGGGTTACACGAAACCGTGGAAGCACTGGACTCTTGGAGAACTATATACAGAGCGCAAAGAAGCTGGAAACGATGATCTTCCCATCTTATCTGTTTCCATACATTCAGGCGTATCTGCTGATGAACTGGATTCTGCAGAGCTAGGTAAAGCTGTAAGGCGGAGCGAAGATAAGTCATTATATAAGCATACATACAAAGGCGATCTCGTTTTCAATATGATGCGTGCGTGGCAGGGTGCGATCGGTGTTGTGCCAAAAGAAGGAATGGTAAGCCCTGCATATATTACAGCGATTCCAAATGATGAGGTCTTCCCGGAATTTATGGATTATTGTTTGCGCCGGGAAGAAGTAATAAACCAGATAAATAATCTCTCTTATGGCGTTACGGATTTCCGAAAGCGCCTTTATTGGGACTCATTTGTAAGAGTGCAGATTATGCTTCCATCTGTTGAAGAACAGAAAAAAATAGCTGAGACACTGGTTCAGCTTGATAAGCTGATCGAACTTCAGTCGGCCAAAGTCGAAAAGCTGAAAAATTTGAAGGCCGCATGCCTGGAGAAAATGTTTGTTTGAGGAGTGTGACGGTGAATGACATTTGAAAAAGAATCTGACTTTGAAAAAGCCGTCATAGACGTGCTGGTACGAAATGGATGGGAATCGGAGGTTATTTATCACCCTTCGGAGGAAGATCTGCTCAGAAACTGGGCAGCGATTCTCTTTAATAATAACAGACAGCAGAATCGTCTTAATGATTGTCCGCTGACAGATAGCGAGATGCAGCAGATCATGGAGCAGGTCATCAACCTTCGTACTCCACTGAATTTGAATGGCTTCATCAATGGTAGAAGTGTATCTATCACCAGAGATAACCCGGATGACACATTACATTTCGGGAAGGAAGTCAGTCTGAAGATATATGACCGTCAGGAGATAGCCTACGGTGAAAGTAGATACCAAATTGCCGAACAACCGCATTTCAAAACCAAGTCCCCGATCCTGAATGATCGCAGGGGCGATTTGATGCTACTCATAAATGGCATGCCGGTTATCCACATTGAGCTGAAGCGCAGCAATGTCCCGGTTAGTGACGCATATAATCAAATCATCAAGTACTCCCATGAAGGTGTTTTCCGGGGGATCTTTTCGCTAGTTCAAGTGTTTGTCGCCATGGAACCAGAGGAGACGGTCTATTTCGCAAATCCCGGTGAAGACGGTGTTTTCAATCCTGCTTTCTTCTTTCACTGGGCAGATTTCGATAATGTACCTATCAACAGATGGGATAGGGTGACGGCGAATCTGCTGAATATTCCGATGGCACACACGTTAATCGGTTTTTATACCGTTGCCGATACCGACGACGGCATCTTGAAGGTGATGCGAAGCTATCAGTACTACGCCGCTATTGGCATTGCTGATCGTGTCACCAAGAGAAACTGGGATGACGATACCAAGGAGGCACAGCTCGGCGGGTATGTATGGCATACAACTGGATCAGGGAAGACGATGACGAGCTTCAAATCAGCACAGTTGATTGCTAGTTCGCATGATGCCGATAAGGTTATTTTCTTAGTTGATCGAAAAGAACTGGGAATACAGTCTCTTAAGGAATACAGGGCATTCGCCAGCGAAACGGAGTCTGTTCAGGCAACGGAGAATACAAATGTACTAATTGGAAAATTAAAGAGTGATGATTCTGATGACACCCTGATCGTGACATCTATCCAGAAGTTGAGCAATATCTCTGCTGATATGAAGGGATTAAAGGATGCAGACTTTAGAAAGATTCAGGCTCAAAGAATTGTCATCATTATTGATGAATGTCACCGCTCAACATTTGGTGAAATGCTCACTGACATCAAGGATACATTCAAGCATTCTATTATTTTTGGCTTCACCGGAACACCGATACAGGATGTAAATATTAAGAAGGACAGCACGACATCCACGTTATTCGGAAGTGAAATTCACAGATATACTTTGGCGGACGGCATTCGAGACAAGAATGTTCTCGGCTTTGACCCCTATATGGTCAAGATCTATGATGACTTCGAACTTCGTCAGCAAGTTGCACTCGCTAAGGCAAAGGCAGAAACTGTTGAAGAAGTGATGAAGGATAAGAAGAAGCAGAAGATCTTTTATAAATACATGGATTCTTCTCAGATAAAAATGTACGGTGAGAAGGTTGATGGCAAATGGATAAGCGGTATTGAGGATTTTATCCCGAACGAACAGTATCAAACACAGAAATATAAGGAAGGCGTCATTTCCGATATCAAGAGCAAATGGCTTATTTATAGCCGTGGTGGAAAATTCCACGCCATCTTTGCTACATCCAGTATTCCTGAAGCCGTAGCATATTATCGGATGATGAAGGTTGAACTTCCGGAACTCGCGATCACAGCCATGTTTGACCCGACGATCGACAACGAAGGTGGTGGCGGGTCTCTTGAAAAAGAAGATGGCATCGTTGAGATGCTTGATGATTATAATAATAAGTTCGGCCAGAGATTTACGATTCCGACCTACGACAGGTTCCGGAAGGATGTCAGTCTTCGACTTGCTCATAAGAAACCTTATGAAAGATTGCAGAAGGATCAGCAGATCGACTTACTGATTGTCGTCAATCAGATGCTGACTGGATTCGATTCGAAGTGGGTAAACACGCTTTATCTGGATAAGGTCATGGAATATGAAAATCTTATTCAGGCCTTTTCACGGACAAACCGGCTGTTCAATGAATCGGAGAAACCGTTCGGTATTATCAAATACTATCGTCGACCGAATACGATGGAGAAAAACATCGAGGCAGCGGTAGAAGCATATTCCGGGAACGTTCCTACGGGTTTATTTGTAGACAAGCTTCCCAAGAATCTCCGGAATCTGAATAAAACATTTGAAGAGATCAAGGAGATATTTGACGCGGCTGATATCAAGGACTTTGAAAGTCTGCCGGATGATTCATCAGCTAAGCGTAAGTTTGCCAAACTGTTCAATCAGTTTGATGTCTTTCTTCAGGCGGCGAGAATCCAAGGATTCCGCTGGGATAAGGATATCTATCAGTTTGATGACGGAACGCAGATAGTCATGGAATTTGATGAAATGACCTATCTGGCAATGCTGGCAAGATATAAGGAACTGGCTCACGGCGGTGGAGGCGGGCGCGAAGGAGACGTTCCTTATGACGTTGCAATTCATATCACGGAGTATGATACAGCAAAGATCGATGCTGATTATATGGACTCCCGTTTTGAAAAGTTTCTTAAGGTCATCCAAGGTGAATATGATCAGGAGACACTGGACAGAACACTTTCGGATTTACATAAGTCTTTTTCCATGCTTTCGCCGGAGGAACAGAAGTACGCAAAGATCTTCATCCACGATGTTCAGGCCGGGGATGCCAATATTGTTCCGGGAAAGCCTTTCAGAGAATATATTTCTGAAATGATGAAGTGGGAGGAGAATGCCAGAATTAAAAGGGTCGTCAAACGCCTAGGCTGTTATGAACGGCTTCTGAGAGAGCTTCTGGAACAGAATCCAACAGCTGAAACGATAGAGGCGCATGGCAAGTTTGATGAGCTGAAGGAAAGTGTCGACAATAAGAAAGCTACGGAATTTTTTATCAGTGTCTATCACGATGATTATAGAACTTCACGGCTTGCTATGTATGTCGACTTCTATCTGCGCCAGTTTCTTCTCACTGGAGGCCAGGATCCATATCCGGATAGATATTCAAATGATGAGAACCCTGATCGACGAGACCAGCAGAAGCATACTACGAACGATAATAATCAGCAGCGAAAACCTGTGGGTGTGGTTCTCACCGAACAGAATATGGCCGGGAAGCATGTCACAACATCAGTGAAGAAAGGCAAGCTGAAGAAATGGTATTCTGAAAGCAAAGCGTTGGCCTGTCTTTTTGATACAGACTGTTTTGCTTATGTTGAAAATAAGCTGTGTGTATTAGACAAGAAATATCTGGAGAGGGATGAGAAAGGCGCTTATGCACTGACCGCCTACGCAAAGGAACATGAAGAAGAATGTTTCCTTCAATTTGTGGTAGACGACGAAGGAAACCTCTACTACCTTACATTGCCTGAATCTCTGGCCAGTAAGTCATTTAACTACTATGATGAATTATCACGTTTGTCTGATGAGGATAAGTTGAAACTACATCTCGTTAGTGAGATCTCTACCGAGATGCTCAAGGCGATAGGCGGCTTGGAATTCGGTGAAGCACTCACAAAGCTCATGAGCAATCAGATTTGTAATGTCAGTATCAGAAATTTAAAATCACAGACCGGTTTGGATAATACCACTATCAGCAATCTGAAGAAGGGAGAGAATCTAAACAAATCAAATGTCGTTTCTGCATGCCTCGGAATTCACATTCCGTCTCGTGTAAGCGCCAGAATGCTTCAGCTTTCTGAGATTACATTAAACGTTTTGCTTCCGGGAAATAAAGGCGTGGAAAACAGTGTTTATTCTCAGATTCTGCATATGAATTGGGCAATGGATTATTCAGAAACATATGATGAGCTGAAAGAGGAGCACTATGAATACCTGATTCACCAGCCACCCATCTGACCTCGGAACATCAACATTACTATGAAATAGATCGGAGAAATCCGGTCTATTTTTTTTGCTCAAAATTTTGAAATTCGGGTGTTGAACTTTCTCCAACACTCATCCGCGAAATTTAGTGCCTTTTCTGGCCCACAAAATAACTTCAAGTTGGAAAATTAAGTGTTTATGCGCTTTTGCAGTGTTGGAGTTAGTCCAACGGGCAAAACGGGCCCTTGTGATAGCCTGTGATCGTAAGGAAAACAAAAAAAGATTTCTTATGGATACCCCATCAAACCGGACAGCAAATGTCCGTACTGTGAGAGCGAAGAAGCAGGCGGTTAATTTCTGAACTGATATTTGAGAGAGAAATGTTACCCGAACAACACAAAAACGGGTCGCTTGTGTCCGTAGATAAGCAGAAAGGCCGGTTGATTTTTATGGTTCTTATTGAGAGGATTTCCGATTCTGCTCCGGATGGTCCGCATACACATGGCAGGATATGTACCGCTCAAACCGGCAGCTATTCTCCAGAAAAAATATCGGAGACCCGTTCAAAATCAGCTCCAAATGGTCCGCATATACATGAAGGCAAAAAGGAGGCAACTATGAGAGACCCACCATGACAACCAGAAGTACCTAATGTAACCCGTCGTCCCTGACTGCAGATCAGTAGTCAGCAATTCAATCACATTAAAAAAATCGAATATCGAGCCAGAGTGCGCACGAAGGCAGGATGTCGACATAACAGATTCCTTATCTCTTACGGGATAGGTGGATCTGGAATGTCGGGAGCCTTACTTTCGTGCGCCTTTTTTGTGCCCACTCGTATCGGCTCCAAGGGTCCTTTGATCTTTCCGGTCAGATCTTTCTTCCTGCCTTCCGTGCCTCCGGCTCAGGAGGCAAATCATGGAAGAAAAGAAGTTCTATCTCAATGTACCAGTTCTGAACGATGAAGGCAAAAAAGAGACAAAGACAGTATTCGTCACCGAGAAAGTATATCGCGCATATAAGCAGCCGTACTGGGCGGAGAAGCAGCAGGAAAGAAGAGCGTCCCGCTGCAAGATTGATGGACATCGCTGCATGGGCGACTGCACCAAGTGTGACCGGCTCCGCGACGGTGCGCCGCTTTCCCTTGAGCAGCTGACAGAGGATGGCATTGAGGTTCCGGCTTCTTATGAAACGCCGGAGGAAGCAATGATCCGGAAAGAGGAATATGAGCAGCTGTATGCGGCAATGGCGACACTGATAGATCGGGATCAGAAAATTCTCCAGCTGTTTTCGGATGGGAAATCTGATCACGCTATCGCGGCAGAGCTTGGCATGGCACAGACCACGGTTTCTTATCGCCGGAGAGCAGCCCTCAAGAACCTGAAAAAACTTCTCAGCTGAGTTTGTTCAAAATATCCGGAACTGTCCTGTGAGTTATGGAGGGGTTAAGAACAAAAACCAATCACCCTCCAGAAAGGACAGTCAAGCGATATGACAAACAAATCATTTGATCACGACGATGTCGTCGCGTTCCTGCGGGTGGTCTCGATCCTTACCGATCGGATCACCTGCTGGATTGAGAAGGGAGGTACAAGCCATGTCAAAGATGAGCGAGCTGGATCTGACGCTGAATGAGCTGAAGGAATGTGGAGAGAAGCTGATTACTGTTTCCGATTCCCTGAGGCAGCTCTTCTCAGAGCCGGAGCAGAAACCGGAACCGGAGAAGCTGGAGCCTAAGGCGGATTCGCCAAAGCAGATCTCGTTCGAGGAGCTTCGGGGCATCATGGCAAAGAAGACAAGAGTTTCCAAGGCCAATACGGATGCGATCCGGGAGCTTCTCACCAAGTACGGTGTGCATAAGCTCTCAGAGCTGAAGCCGGAACAGTACGCAGGGTTTCTGAAAGATGCGGAGGTGATCCCCGATGCCTGATCAGCACGCATTCCTGTCGGCATCGTCCAGTAACCGCTGGATCGCCTGTCCGCCTTCCGCAAAGCTCAACACAGGTACCGGAGGGAGAACTTCCGAGTACGCCGTTCAGGGCACCTGCGCACACAGCCTTGCCGAGTACAAGCTGAAGAAGGCGCTCGGCATGAAGGCCAGGGATCCTACTGAGGATCTAGATTGCTTCGATCAGGAGATGGATTCCGCAACGGATGACTACGCCACCTATGTGATGGAGCAGATACAGAAGGAGAAGGAAACCTGTCGTGATCCTACCGTATTGGTAGAGCAGAGGCTGGACCTTTCCCGCTGGATTCCGGAATCCTTCGGAACCGCTGACTGCCTGATTGCCGGCGATGAAACCTTGACGATCATCGATCTGAAGTACGGAACCGGAATCAAGGTTGAGAGCAGTTCCTCGCAGCTTAAATGCTATGCGCTTGGCTGTGTGGATATGTTCGACGGCATCTATGACATCAAAAACGTCCGAATGGTGATCTTCCAGCCGCGTCTGTCCAACATCAGCGAGACCGTGATGAGTAAAGAGGATCTCCTGAAGTGGGCGGACGAGGTGCTGGTGCCGGCAGCAAAGCTCGCCTTTGTCGGCGAGGGTGAATTTCATGCCGGCGATCACTGCCAGTTCTGTGCAGTGAAGGCAAATTGCCGGAAGCGGGCCGAAATGAATCTGGAACTTGCAAAGTACGACTTTGCCATGCCCGCCACGCTTGAGGATGTCGAGATTGAGGTGATTCTGCCCAAGGTCGACCAGCTGATCGCGTGGGGAAATGACATCAAAGACTACGCACTGCAAAAGGCACTGTCCGGGAAAAAGTGGCAGGGATTCAAACTCGTCGAGGGCAGAGCCAATCGGAGATACACCAACGAGGATGCTGTTGCAGAAGCAGTTACGGCAGCGGGCTACGACCCCTATGAGAAGAAACTCAGGGGAATCACAGCAATGACATCTCTGCTCGGCAGAAAGAAGTTCGATGAATTGCTGGGAGGTCTTGTGGAGCGGCCTTCCGGGAAACCGACCTTAGTTCCACAAAGCGACAAGCGACCGGAGATGAATTCGGCTGCAGATGATTTCAAAGATGAGTAACAAGGACAAGAGCCCGGACAGGGCAGAAGGAGAAAAGATTATGTCTACAAAATTCGTAAATCCGACAAAGGTTGTAACTGGTAAGGATACCCGCTGGAGCTATGCAAATGTTTGGCAGGCAAAGAGTATCAACGGCGGCACGCCGAAATATAGCGTGAGCCTGATCATCCCGAAGTCTGACACCGTGACCGTGAAGAAGATCAAGGCTGCCATTCAGGCCGCTTACGAGGAGGGCGAGGGGAAGCTCAAGGGCAATGGCCGCTCGGTGCCGCCGCTGTCCGCAATCAAGACTCCGCTCCGGGATGGCGATACGGAGCGCCCGGATGATGAGGCATACAAGGGATGCTACTTCATCAACGCCAATTCGACAACGGCACCGGGCATCGTGGATGCAGACCGGCAGGAGATCCTCGATCACTCCGAGGTCTACAGCGGTGTGTATGGCAGAGCGAGCATTTCGTTCTATGCCTTCAACAGCTCTGGTAATCGTGGCATCGCCTGCGGCCTCAACAACCTGCAGAAGATCCGCGATGGCGAGCCGCTTGGCAGCCGCAGCAGCGCACAGGATGACTTCGCTGATGTGGATGATGACGACGATGAGGGCTTTCTCGACTGAGCAAATAATCCGATCCGGGACGGCAGGCGTGATCCTGCTGTCCAAGGATCCTGACAATCCAAGGAGGAAATTCCAATGTACGAATTCATGATTCACATGATCATTGCATGCGTGTTTGGTGTTTGCATGGGAGGCTGCATTGTCGGCTGGGTGTACATCATCAAGAACCTGATCAAGCTGTTCCGAAAACTGGGACACTGGATCAAGGCAAAGATGGTCAGAGAATAATGACGACGGGGCTGGGCGGGAGAGATCCTGCCCGGCTTTTTTCTATGGAGGTATCTATGAAAAACATATCTATCGACGTGGAGACGTTTTCCAGCGTCGACCTGAATAAATGCGGTGTATATCGATACTGCTCATCTCCGGATTTTGAGATTCTGCTGTTCGGCTATTCCATCGATCACGGACCCGTGAAGACCATCGACCTTGCATCCGGGGAGATGATCCCGGAGGAGATTCTGAAGGTACTGACAGATCCTTCTGTCACCAAATGGGCATTCAACTGCAACTTCGAGCGCGTGTGTCTTTCCACCTACCTGCGTCGAAAATACCCTCGGTACTTTAAAAGCTACAGCTCCCCGGAGGATACCGTGGGAGATTACCTTGATCCGACCTCATGGCATTGCTCCATGGTCTGGTCTGCCTATCTGGGGCTTCCGATGTCCTTGGCACAGGTAGGCGCAGTGTTAAAGCTCGAGGATCAGAAGATGACCGAGGGCAAGGATCTCATCCGATACTTTTGCACGCCCTGCAAGCCGACCACATCGAATGGCGGCAGAACAAGAAACAGGTCCTCCGATGCTGCGGATAAGTGGGCTGTATTCAAGTCCTACAACATCCGCGATGTGGAGGTGGAAGTCGCCATTCAGGAACGGCTGAAGAAATACCCAGTGCCGGATTCCGTCTGGGATGAATACCGGATCGACCAGATGATTAACGACCGGGGCACCAGAATTGACATGCAGCTTGTGAAGAATGCGATCGCCATCGATGCAAAAACGCACGATGCCTACATGGAGGAGATGACAGAGCTCACTGGTCTTGAGAATCCCGGTTCCGTGCAGCAGCTGAAAGGATACCTGGCGGAGCAGGGTGTTGAGACGGATACACTTGGAAAGAAACAGGTGGCAGCCCTGATCAATGAAGCTCCAGACCATGTAAAGCAGGTTCTGGAACTCCGCCAGCAGACAGCCAAGTCATCCATCAAGAAGTACCAGACGATGGAGAGAGCTGTCTGCCCGGACGGAAGGATTCGAGGCATGTTCCAGTTCATGGGCGCACCGAGGACCGGGCGGTTTGCCGGGAGACTTGTCCAGCTCCAAAACCTCAAAAGAAACAGCATGCCGGATCTGGCAGAGGCGAGAGAGCTTGTCCGGACGGGAAACTATGCTGCTCTGGAAATGCTCTATGACTCTGTGCCGGAAGTTCTCTCAGAGCTCATCCGTACCGCGCTGGTTCCGAAACCCGGGTACAAATTCTATGTGGCGGACTACAGCAGTGTCGAAGCAAGGACGCTCGCGTATCTCGCAGGAGAGCAGCATACCATGGATTCCTTTGCCCGGGGCGAGGACATTTACTGCGCGACCGCATCGGCAATGTTCCATAAACCGGTCGTGAAGCATGGCATCAACGGCGAGCTCAGACAAAAAGGCAAAATCGCGACGCTGGCCTGTGGATATGGCGGCTCTGTGGGGGCTCTTAAGGCGATGGGAGCTCTGGACATGGGCCTGAAGGAAGAAGAGCTGCAGCCGATCGTGACAGCGTGGCGTAAGGCAAATCCACATGTTGTCCGATTCTGGTGGGACGTCGATAAAGCGGCTATGAAAGCTGTTCGGGAGCACACCGCCACAGAGGTGCGGGGGTTCCGCTTTATCTGCAAGTCCGGGATGCTTTTCATTACGCTGCCGTCTGGGCGGATGCTGTCCTATGTACAGCCAAGGATCGGTATCAACCAATTTGGCAGCGATTGCATCACCTACATGGGGCTTGATTCCACAAGGCACTGGAATCGCGTCCAGACCTATGGCCCAAAGCTCGTCGAGAACATCACACAGGCGGTCTGCCGAGATATTCTCTGCAATGCCATGAAGAATCTGCAGGAGACTTTCATCTGCGCACACATCCATGATGAGCTGGTGATTGAGTGCAAAGAGTCGGTGTCTCTCGATGAGATCTGTGACCGCATGGGACAAACGCCGGACTGGATTCCGGGACTTATCCTTCGGGCAGATGGTTACACCTGCGATTTCTACATGAAAGACTGAGGGACCCGGGACAAGTTCCAGCGGGACAGCGATTTTTTCTAAAAAATACCATCAGATTTTGTTCAAATGGGCTCTTTCTGTCCTGTGAGTTATGGAGGGACAGATAAGAGTCTTTTTGTTGCTCCGGAAAGGAGGCACTCATGTGCGTGAGAAATAGATTGTATACGTCTGCTCGCCATATTCAGGAAACATCTCCCTAAATACGGAACGGGCAAAGATCTACAGCCGGATGGTTGTGGACAGGGGAGCAATCCCCGTAACACCGCATCTCTACCTGCCGCTTTTTCTGGATGAAGAGACGGAAAGAGATGCCGCAATCGAAATGGACCTCGCTCTCTTAAAGAGATGCGACGAGCTCTGGGCTTTCGGAGATGAGATCTCTGGTGGAATGAAGCGGGAGATGAAGGAAGCAGAGAAGCTCGGAATACCGGTCCGCAGAATAACGCCCACAGGGCAGGAGGAATGGATATGTACGAAGTAATCAGCGGAGAAAGAGACGTCAATCGTGTAGCGGTTGACACATTCAAAAGGCAGGTCGCATCTGGCGAAAACATCCTCGAAGTCGAGGCGGGTACGAATGGATATAAGGGAGACAGCTATGGACACGCTTCCCGGACCTACATTCGCCTGCAGAACATCATGGATACCGACATGAGAGTGAAGGAGACTCATGACAGCGATGGCAACGTGGATGGATTTGTACTGGAGATGGCAGGAGATTCGGAGCTTACCACGATCATCAATGCTCTGAAGTTTGTGATAAAGGTGCTCGATGAACAGAGACGGGAGGTAGTCGGATGATCAACATGGAACGGACCCTGATGGCACCTGGATTTGACAACACAGAGGCGGATCAGAAAAGGGCACTAGCCACGTGGTCACATCCGACCGGATTTGAAAAGCTCGATACGATCCACACCTCGGAAGAGGCCCTGTATGACATGGTGGCCATGTTTGAAACTATGGAGGATCGCGGTATTGATCTGCTGGAGAAACCCGCACTTCCAGAATTTACATTAAGCGCCCGTGAGCCGGCACCGCTTAGGAATCCGCGTTCGGTGCTCGTGCGCTTTAAGCGCTCAGCAATGAGGGATACAGTCACTATTCCAGTCGGAGACGACTGCACGCAGATCACAAAGCCCGTCATCGATGCGTATCTGTCTTTCGATAAGACCGATGCCATCGATGCTGTCCTGACGATCTACGCGGTAAGGATCCATCTAGGGAAAGATTCCATGACCGCAACCGGGCAGGATGTTCACTGGATCAATCCGGATACTGTGGAAGGCTGCATGATCGCGGAAGACAGATACAATCCGGAACTGCTTGAGATTTTCCGGGGGATCAAGATGTCATATCTCGCAATTCAGCGTGCCTTAAAGCATCGCCCGACTGTGTTCTATACATCGACCGGAAGAAAGCAGATGTGTGGCAACAGCGGTGAATATATTCCAAAGAAACACGTGGAGCGGTCGGTCCGAATGATCCGCGTTGATGACGAAGAACTAAGACGCTATGCGGCCCCGATCAGGCATATGAATTGCCCCTGCTGGGGTGTTATCGGCCACATGCGGCATTACAAGAGTGGCAGGGAGGTATGGATCAAGCCGTACCGGAAAGGCAGACAGCGCAACAATCCGGAAGCCTATCAGGCCAAGGAATATCTGATGGAGGATTGAGTATGGAAGCAGTAATGGAACCTACAGTCGGGACAACTTCGGACACCGGGCGGGACAGTCCCGACCCTAAAGACCTGATGCTGAAGATCAGTGTCGGAAACAGCCGGAAGGCAGGCACATGGAATCCGATGGAAATCAGCTTTGGCGATCTCTGCGAGAAGCTGCAGGAGCCGATCCGGACAGCAGAGATGGTCGCAGAATATCAGAAGATGTCACGGGCAGAGCGTGATGAGGCCAAGGATAAAGGCGGCTTTGTCGCAGGCATCTTCAAGGGCAAGCGGAGAAAAAAGGAAGAGGTCCTGTATCGCACAGCGATCACGCTGGACGAGGATAAGCTGGAGCTCGGCTTCCTTGACTGGTACCGGGAACATCACCAGTATGCCTCGGTGTTCTACACGACGCACAGCCACACGCCGGAAAAGCCGAGAGGCCGGATTGTGATTCCTACGACACGCCCTATGACACCGGATGAGACGAACGCGATTGCCCGGTACCTGGCTGCGGAGTTTGGCATGAGTCAGGTGGATGTCTGCTCGTTTGAGATCAATCAGCTCATGTTCTGGCCGACGTGCCCGTCCGATGGCGAGTATATCTGCGAGGTATTTGACGGAGACGTTCTGAATCCGGATACCTTCCTTGCAGCGCATCCGGAATGGTGGGATGTCACAACCCTGCCGGTATCTCCGGATGAGAAGAGAGAGTTTGCAAGGCAGCAGAAAAAGCAGGAGGATCCCCTGACCAAGAATGGTCTTGTCGGGAACTTCTGCCGGGCGCACTCCATCACGGATGTCATGGAACATATTCTCCAGAACATCTATGAGCCGGGCGACCGGGATGACCGCTGGCACTATATCGGTGCCTCCAGTTCTGCCGGAGTGGTGGTCTACGACGATAAGTTTGCCTACAGCCACCACGCCTCGGATCCTGCCTGTGGTCAGCTGCTGAATAGTTTTGACCTTGTGCGGGTGCACCTTTTTGGCGATGACGACCCGAAGAAGTCTCTTCAGAAGATGACGGAGTTTGCGGCAAACGATGAGGCGACGCAGGAAGAAGCCATGCGGTGGAGGAAGCAGGAAGCCGTAGGTGATTTTTCTGAAGAGGAAGAGGGAACTTCCGACTCTGGCTCTGGCGATTCCGGTGGCGCTGGTAGTTCAGGCAGTTCTGGCAGCGCCAAGAGCCCGAATGGCGACACCAAATGGATGAAGAAACTCCAGCGGAACAAGAGGACAGGAGAACTTCTCGGAAACCTGCATAACCTTCTTCTCATTATGAAGAACGACCCGTATATGAAGAATATTGTCTTCAACCAGCTGGCAGACGGCATGGAAATTGCCGGTGATGTTCCGTGGAAACATCCGGGCCGTTACTGGCGGGACGCGGATGATGCGCAGCTTATCTGTTACATCGATGAACACTATGGAACTTTTTCCCAGCGGAACTTTGATCTTGCAGTCACCAAGGCGGCGGACGATAGGAGCTACCACCCGATCCGGGACTACTTCCAGAAACTTCCGGAGTGGGACGGAATTCCCAGAGTGGAGACTCTCCTTGTCGATTACCTTGGAGCTGAGGATAACGCATATGTGCATGCCGTTACGAAGAAAGAGCTGTGCGCTGCTCTCCGCAGGATCAAGGATCCCGGTGCGAAGTTCGACAACATGATCGTTCTGAACGGACCGCAGGGCATTGGAAAGAGCACCCTCATCTCGAAGCTCGGGATGGAGTGGTTCTCGGATTCTCTCAGTATGTCGGACATGAACGACAAGACGGCTGCTGAGAAGCTACAGGGCTATTGGATCCATGAGATCGGAGAGCTCGCTGGTATGCGGAAAGCGGACCTCGACAAGGTGAAGTCCTTTGTCAGCAGACGGGACGATAAGTATCGTGCCAGTTTCGGACGCAGGGTCGAGCCCCATCCGAGGCAGTGTGTCTTTTTCGGAACGACGAATGCAGAGAAAGGGTATCTCCGGGATATCACCGGAAACCGGCGCTACTGGAACGTGAAGGTCACCGGGCAGGGAAAGTATCACCCGTGGGACCTCAATCAGGAAACCATCGATCAGATCTGGGCTGAGGTCAAAGTGCTGGAGCCGGATGAGAAGCTGTACCTTTCTGCGGATCTTGAGGGCTATGCCGAGGGCGAGCAGAAGGAAGCCATGGAACAGGACGACCGTGAAGGCATGGTGCGAGAGTATCTGGATACCCTCCTTCCGGAGAACTGGGAGGAGATGGCCATCGACGAGAGAAGGAACTACTTCCTCTATGGCGACGATCCTCTTCGGGCACAGGGCAAGGTTCAGCGTCAGGTCGTGAGCAATATCGAGATCTGGTGCGAATGCTTCGGCAAGAAGCAGGCGGACATTGAGCCCAAAGACAGTTATGCCATCGCTGCCATCATGGAGCGGATGGAGAACTGGGAAAAAACAGGTGAGAGGAGGGCTGATCATGCGTATGGTCGCCAGCGGGTGTATATCCGAAAAACGGACGAAGAGTGACATCTCATGGGACAAGCAGCCCGTGGACGAGGCAGACGGGACAAGCAGAGATCCACCTTGTCCCAATCTGGTTGTCCGGCAGAAAAGCCTTTATTTACGGGCCTTTCTGAGCTGAAATGGCACAACCCTGTTTCTTTTCTATATAGCACAAAATAATGAATATTTTAGTAATAAAAGGACGGGCGCATGTGGGCGCATACGCGTATACGCGCGTAAGGGGATTTTTGACCCGTTGTCCATCCGTTTGTCCCAAAGGAAGGAAAAATGACGATGCAGAGTCGTAAAGACAGAACGGTAGAGAGGTACATGAGAGCGGGAGCCGCGCTGCGTCTGTTCAAGACGGTATATGGCGAGGTGATCACCACCCTGTCAGAGGTGATGCCGAAAAAGGACGTAGAAAAGATCGTCCGGGCGATGGATAAAGTGAATCAGGTCTGTTCCGATACAGAGGATCGCATGTTTCTGGAACACCCGGATCTCAGCAATGAATACATCGACGTGTTCTACGGAGATGTCAGAAACGATACAAGAAACGAAGTCGACTGGAAAGTGGTGCAGATGGCACATGAACTGTCCGAGTCACTGTTCAAAGGAGGAAGAAAATAATGTTTGCTTATACACAGATGGGAACCATTGTGAATCTGGACCGCTTTGATGGCGTGATCTCCAGCGAGATGAAGTGCGGCAAGGCCTGCGTGTATGCCGTCCGTGGTACCGGGAAGGATCAGGTCCGGATGCCGATTGCGGTTTTTGACAGTCTGGCGGATGCCGACGATTCGATCTACCACATGGCAAATGCTATGAACGGAATCGACACGGAGGGTGAAGATGGATGGCATGTGTGAAAGGGATATCGAGCAGCGCCTTGTCACTGCCGTGAAGGCAGCAGGCGGCTGGTGTCCGAAGTTTATCTCTCCCGGCACCAATGGCATGCCGGACCGGATCGTCCTGATGCCGCAAGGCAAGATGGGATTTGTGGAAGTGAAGGCACCGGGACAGAAACCGAGAAAGCTGCAGATCCGGAGGCACATCCGCCTCCGGACCCTCGGCTTCAGGGTCTACGTCCTTGATGATCCGGATGAGATTCCGGAGATACTTGCGGATATTGCGGGAGGTGCATGATGGGAAATCTGATCAGGCTGAAAGATGGAACAATCGCGACGGTTCTCTCTGGTGAGGATCTCCTGTATCTTATCGAAACTCAGATGGGGCAAGAGATGAAAGAGGCAGTCGTCGAGTGGATGAACGAGATTGATTTGCAGCATGCAGACGATGAGGAATGCATCCATGAGCTGAACGAGCTGATCAGCGAGGACCACGCACACCATAAGCAGTTGATGGAAGAGCTCCGGACAGAGGCTGGTACCTTGGCGGATCTGATCTGCCAGAAGGATCTCGACCGGAGCGCAATCTCCCATACGGTCGGCAAAATCACCTGCCTCATAGGAGCGGAGGTGCGCCGATGTTGAAGCGGGAGCAGCTCCATGACTACCAGAACTACTGCGTGAATTTCATTGAGAGCCACCCGGAATCGATTCTGATCCTCTCCATGGGTCTTGGAAAAACGGCGATCTCCCTCACTGCGGTTCTGGACCTGATGTTTGATTCGTTCGAGGTCCATAAAACACTGGTGGTAGCACCGCTCAGGGTGGCAAGGGATGTGTGGCCGGAGGAATGCAGGGATACCTGGGAGCACACAAGGTTCCTTCAGATGTCGGTGATCGTGGGATCGGCAAAGGAGCGGTCTGCAGCCATGCAGAAGCAGGCAGACGTGTATGTCATAAACCGGGAGAACATCAAATGGCTGGTAGAGTGCTTTGAGCAGCGCCATCAGCCGTGGCCGTTCGATCTCTGTATCATCGATGAGCTGTCGAGCTTCAAGAATTACAAATCACAGCGGTTCAAGTACCTCCGGAAGGTCCGACCGTTCATGAAGCGGATTGTGGGCCTTACCGGAACCCCGGCATCGAATGGGCTTCTGGATCTTTTCGGTGAGGTTGCCATTATCGATCAGGGCAAGCGCCTCGGCAGGTTCATCAGCCGGTATCGGGAGGCGTACTTCAAGCCCGGCAGACAGAATCCTTACACCGGAGTGGTTTATGAATACATCCCTCTGCCGGGTGCCGAGGAGGCGATCTATAAGAAGATCAGTGACATCAGTGTATCGATGAAATCTAAGGATTATCTTCCGGATCTGCCTGAGTGCCTGACTGTCACTCACACCGTAGAGATGAGTCTTGCCGAGAAAAAGCAGTACGACAAAATGAGAGCAAATCTGGTTCTTACGGTCGGTGATGCCGAGATCGATGCCGCCAATGCAGCCGTTCTCTCCGGCAGGCTCTTGGAAATGGCGAACGGCGCAGTCTACAACGAGGACCATGACGTGATCCGGATCCATGACAGGAAGCTGGAAATGCTGTCTGATCTTATCGAGGAGGCGGTTGGCCAGAATGTCCTGATTGCCTACTGGTACCAGCATGACCGGTCGAGGATATTGGAATACCTTTCAGAGCAGGGATATAAAGTCCGGGATCTGAAGACGGCAGAGGATATGGCTGACTGGAATGCAGGCAGGATCCCGATTGCCCTGATTTCACCGGCCTCTGCCGGGCATGGTCTGAACCTGCAGCACGGCGGTCATATCCTGATATGGTTTTCGCTTTGCTGGTCTTTGGAAATGCGACAGCAGACAGATGCGAGACTCAACCGTCAGGGACAGACCGAGGTCGTGACGATTCACAACATCGTGACGAAGGGCACGATTGATGAGGATGTCCTGAAAGCACTGGATGGGAAGAACACCACACAGGAGAATCTGATCCGGGCCGTAAAGGCACGTCTCAAGTAAGCCAATCAGAGTCAATCAGAGAAAATCAACGACAAACATATGCCAATCCGAGGAACTGAAGTGACGTATTTCAAGGAGGCTGCATATGAACAAGAATTACGGATCCGACCCGTATGAAAATCTGGCAAATGCCATCGTGGCACAGGCAGCGCGTGACTATCTGACTGCACTGAGAAGGCTCAAAAAGAATCCGGAAAACAGGACGGCGATGGATGAAGCCATGCGGCTTGAGAAGTTCTTCCACTCCGGCTGGTACGGAGTCTTGACCGGTGTGGATCCGGATTATCTGATCCGGAAGCTGAGAGAGAAGGTGGCGGCATGATGACAGCGGAGCAATATCTCTCACAGGCGTACCGGCTGGATCAAAGGATTCAGCTGGAGCAGTCAGAACTCGATAACCTGAAGACCCTTGCCGCAAGTGTCGGAAGTCCCGGATTCGATGAGCACAACAATCCGAATCATCCGACCGACGCACCATTCGTGAAGACACTGGAGCGGATCTGGGAAATGGAGCAGAAGATCTCTACAGAGCTCAGTCAGCTGATTCTCTTAAAGCAGGAGATCCTCAAGGTACTGTCCAAGGTTAACGATGTGGACGAGCGTCTTGTTCTCACATACCGATACCTCAAGAACATGAGCTGGTCAGAGATCAGTATAGAGCTTGGCGTCAGCGACCGGACCATTCGCCGGTGGCATGAACGGGCTCTTACGCATGTGGTGGTGCCAGAGAGTGCAGAAGAGATGGGCGAATAAAACTTTTTTCATAAATTTTGAAAAGTGCCGGTTTTGTCCTGGGAAGTCAGGGTGGCACTTATGATATAGTAGAATCAGCAAGATAGGATGAAGGAAGCCTCGAAGGGAAAACCTCCGGGGCTTTTGTTATGGGAAGCGAAGGTGATGGACATGCCATACAAACCAATGGTCCCCTGCAGACATCCGGGGTGTCCGAACCTCGTGCCACCCGGGCAGAAGTACTGCGAGGAACACAAGAGCCTGCACCCAGAGGAGACAAGGTCCGCAGCGGCAAGAGGCTACAACGCAAGATGGAGACGCGAGAGCAAGAAGTTCTTGGAGCTCCACCCGCTTTGTCAGGAGTGTCTGAAGAAAGGCATTGCAACACCGGCAACGGTCGTGGATCACATTGTTCCGCATCGAGGTGATGCAAAGCTGTTCTGGGATCGTTCCAACTGGCAGGCACTCTGCAAGAAGTGTCACGACAAGAAGACGAGAAATCAGGACGAGACACCAACGTATCGCTACTGATTTTAAGCGAGGCGGGGGAGGTAAAAATCTCTAAAGCCAGAGGCCCCAGGGACCGCCGGCCCCTCTTCCGTTGAAATCCGCGAAATTGATACCCCGGGGGTTAAGGCCCGCCCGGGCAGATACAAATTTACATACCAAAACCGCAGAAAAGCGTGGAAACAAGCGCCTTCTCTGCGGTTTTTTCGTGCGCGGAATGACGCGGCAGTAGCTTGGAATTTCGCGCAGAAATTTCCATTCCACGCTCGGCAGACTTTCGAGTACGTTCTGACTTTCGAGTACGGAGAATCCGGCGGTGCCGGGGAGGGCGTGATGGATGAGAACTTTGAAACACCTGACCTCTCGGAATTCCTCGCGTCCTGTGCAAAGCAGTTCTGCCCGTGGTGCGGGAAGCCGATGGGACGGAATCCGATGGGCAGGCCACGGGTGTTTTGCTCAGACAGATGTCGCTGGGCTTACAACAGCTGGCGGCACAGAAAACGAATGAAGGAGGAAGAGAATGGAAACACCAATCCTAAAGAACATACCGGTGACGGAACTGAAACCGGCAGCATACAACCCGAGAAAAAAGCTGAAACCGGGTGATAAGGAATATGAGAAGATCAAGAACTCCATCAAGGAGTTCGGCTTTGCTGATCCGCTGGTCGTGAATTCCGATATGACGATCATCGGCGGACATCAGAGACTGACCGTAGCGATGGACCTTGGCTATACTGAGGTTCCGTGCGCTGTCGTCAATATTGATAAGACCCGCGAGAAGGCACTGAACATTGCCCTCAATAAGATCACCGGCGCATGGGACGAAGACCTGCTCGCCGATCTCTTGAAGGACCTCGAAGCGTCCGACTTCAACACGGCGCTCACCGGATTTGAGCCTCCGGAGATGGAGCAGCTTTTCAATAAGGTCTGCGATAAAGAGGTGGAAGAAGATAGCTTTGATGTGGATGAGGAACTCAATAAGCCGACCATGAGTAAGCCCGGCGATATGTGGTTTCTTGGAAAGCACAAAGTCTTCTGTGGTGATTCCACCAATGAAGAGAACTATGTTGCTTTGATGGATGGTCAGAAGGCAAATCTGGTGCTGACCGATCCTCCGTATAACGTAGACGTTGAAGAAACAGCAGGCAAGATCCTGAATGACAACATGGCCGATGAGGATTTCTACAAGTTTCTGCTTTCAGCTTATACCTGCATGCATGATAACCTCGCCGATGATGGTTCGATCTACGTCTGGCATGCAGATACCGAAGGACTGAACTTCCGGAAGGCATTCAAGGACGCCGGATTCTATCTTTCCGGCTGCTGCATCTGGAAAAAGAACAGTCTGGTGCTGGGACGCAGCCCTTACCAGTGGATTCATGAACCGTGCCTGTATGGCTGGAAGCAGAAGGGAACTCATAAGTGGTACTCCGATCGCAAGCAGACAACGGTCTGGGAATACGATAAGCCGCGATCCTCCAAGGACCATCCGACGATGAAACCGGTGGTGCTCATGAGTTATCCGATTCGGAACAGTTCCGCGACAAATGGTATCGTGCTGGATCCGTTTCTTGGTTCCGGCAGTACGCTGATCGCTTGTTGTGAAACCAACCGGATCTGTAGAGGCATTGAGCTGGATCCGAAATTCGTCGACGTGATCGTCAAGAGATACATCGAGCACGAAGGTGGCAAGACATCGGATGTGTATGTGATGCGTGATGGCCAGAAGCTCACGTTTGAGGAGGCGGCAGCAGATATGCCGCAGGAGGAATCCGCATGAATGCCGAGGAGCGACTGTTGGAGAATGGCTATGACGGAGTCAAGTATCTCACGAACTACAGCTACGACGATGCTCTGATCGGTGTGACCGATGATGGCAGAGCCGTCTATGACTATGAGCTCATGGTTGAGTGGCTGATGGATACGGAGGGCTGGTCCTATGAGGATGCTGCCGAATGGGTGAATTACAACACGATCCGTGCTCTTCCCTACATGGGAGAGGATGCTCCGATTATCCTGAACTGCCTCGAAGACGTATACATTCGCGTCGATAAGGACGACTTAATTTTGTGCAATCTTATTACAGAAATGAGTTGATATGTGCCGCCGAAAGAGTGATCTATGTACGTACCAAAGGAGGTACATACCATGAGAGCAAACTACAACATGACAGGAAAAGAAAGGAAGGCGCTGGTGGATGCCATTGCCGCGATCACCGGAGAGGCAGCCGAGTATCAGTTCGTACCGACCTGCGCTTACAAGATCGGAAACATCACGGTTGATAAGGAAGGCGCAGTCATCTGCGAGGATGAAGAGAAGCTTGGTAGGGTGATGGTTCGACTTGGCCAGATGGGTTATTACCCGGATGCGGAGCAGCCGGCAGACCCGGAGCCCGGGCAGGAAACCGTACAGGAAGCCATAGAGCCGGCACAGGAGCCTGAGGGAGAAACGACCGGGCTCACGATCAGCCTGCCGCTTTCAGCTGCGAACGTCGGAACGCTTACCAACCTGATCAGCGCCAAGGACAGCCTCATCAAGAAGGCGCTCGGAATCACCGACACAAGGATCCGGGTGACAGAAAACAAGATCGAGTTTCCTTGGTTTACCCGGGAGCTCACCGCCGATGAGGCAAAGGCCTACACGCTTTTCATCAGCCAGCTCTGCAAGCTATCAAAGGAACTGAAGCATGCGAGCAGCAGGCCGATAGAGACAGACAACGAGAAGTACGCCTTCCGCACATGGCTTCTCCGGATGGCCTTTATCGGACCGCAATACAAGCCGGCGAGGAAGATCCTGCTTCAGAATCTTACCGGCAATTCCGCCTTCCGGAACGGCAGCAAGCCGGAATAAATACACGATTTCTTCTCCGGGATTTTGTGAGATATACACCTCCGAATTGACTGGATATAAGTGCCATTCAGAGTGATTAATACACATGCAAAAGGGAAAACACATAAGCCAACAAGGAGGCAAACCATGAAGGATACAGAGAAGAGAATCGAAACCATGAAGCAGCAGACGATCGGAGTTGAGGTCGAGATGTACGGAATCGCAAGAAGCAGGGCAGCTGAGGTTGCCGCCACCTTCTTCGGAACCGGAAGACACGAGGATACCTCAAGACGAAACGGATACAGAGCATGGAGCGCTTGGGACGCACAGGGCCGGGAATGGAAATTCCAGCGGGACGCCAGCATCCGGGCAGCAAGGGATGAAGAATCCTGCGAGATGGTGACGCCGATCCTCACCTGGGACGATATCGAGAGCCTGCAGGAACTGGTACGGCAGCTTCGCCACGCAGGAGCCAAGAGCGACCCGAGCCACATGTGCGGAGTTCACATTCACATCGGTGCGAACGGCCACAACGCAAAGACGCTCCGGACACTGGCAAACCTGATGGCAAGCCACGAGAGCCTCCTGATCAGCGCCCTCCGGCTGGACAGAAGCCGCATCGACCGCTACTGCCAGACAGTAGACAAGGGATTCCTGAACCGCCTCAACAAGAAGAAGCCGGAAACCATGCAGCAGCTTGCAGACATCTGGTACGAAGAGAACCACGCAAGCTACGGAAGAAGGGAGCACTACAATGCCAGCCGCTATCACATGCTGAACCTCCACGCAACCTTCACAAAGGGCACGATCGAATTCCGCCTCTTCCAGTTTGCAGACGCCGGAAACGGCAAGCGCGGAGGCCTGCACGCCGGAGAATTAAAGAGCTACATCCAGCTTTGCCTCGCCCTTTCTGCAGCGGCGAAGATCCAGAAGAGCGCAAGCCCAAAAGAGCCGCAGCACGAAAATCCGAAATACGCGATGCGCACCTGGCTCCTTCGGATGGGCTTCATCGGGGACGAGTTTGAAACCGCAAGGGAAATCCTCACAAGGAACCTTGCAGGCGACACTTCCTTCCGAAACGGAAGAGTTGCATAAACCGAAGAGACAGCCTTCGGCTACCTTACCCGCGAGAGTCGCGGGCTTAAGGTGGTAGAAGGGTATCCCTTCGGAAAGGAGAAACCACTATGAGATTTCCAAGTGAGAAAGAACTGAAAGAACTGCGGGAGCACTACCCAGCAGGAGCAAGGGTTGAGATGATCCAGATGGAGGATCCACAGGCACCGCCTGTAGGGACCAAGGGAACAGTCATCGGGGTAGACGATGCCGGATCGATAATGGTCCGCTGGGACAACGGGTCTTCCTTGAACGTCGCCTACGGAGCAGACCGTTGTCGGTTGCTGGTCGGGGAGTTCACGAAGACTGTCCGGGACCAGATCCTTGCAATCCGGGATACCGGAGAGACGAACATGTTCGATGTGCCGATGGTACAGAGCATTGCTAACCGCCTTGGCTACTATGAGCTGGTGATCTTCCTCATGGATCATGCGAAGGAATACGCGAACTTCATCATGAAGGGCGAGGTCTAAGATACACAGTTTTCGCACAAGAATCTTGTGCAGATTATGATCTACATTTCCTTGCTATAAAAGGGATTCAGAGTGATATATGTACATGCCAAAGGAAAAGGCAACAAGCACATAGCAAGGAGGACAAAACCATGATGAACATTTTCGAAGAAACCTACGAGGCGATGGAAGCAGCAAGGAAGGCATACGCGGAGGCCACAACCGACGAGGGGCAGGATGCCGCAGAGAAGGCTTACGGCGAAGCCAAGGACCGGATGGCAGCGAAGGGCGACATCGCCTGCAAGATCTGGAGGGCTTACGAGAAATCAAGAGACAACGAGAACGAGATCCTCGACTTCAACGACATCATCTGGGACCGGGATGTCGAAGCCCTGACCACCTGCATGAGAGAGAACGGCATCAAGGCCTTCACCTACTCCTGCCAGGCAACCGACGCCATTGAAACCTTATGGCTTTTCAAGCAGGCCGGCTGCATCATCGGCGAGATGGTCGAGATCAACCTCCGGAAAGACCTCTGGGGCAAGGGCTACGAAAAGGGACACGCCTTCAAGATGAGCATTGCCTGAAGGAAGGAGACAGCCATGTGGAGTGAGGGAAGCATTGCAGAACCGAACGGAGACGGAACCTACACCGTCTGCAAATACAGAGTGAAGCACTTTGATGAGCCAAGCGAGGCTTACGGGATCGACGGCGGTAGGATCAGCAAGCTGACGATTACGGTAAACGGAGAAATGACACTGAACTATGACAGGGGCTGGGATATCGAGCCCGAGGATGAAGCAAGTCAGTTGGCCTACGCCATCCTGCTGAAGGAATTCAACTAACACCGGCACTGCCGGAAACACTACAAAGTAGCACTACATTTTAGAATGAAAATTCCGAGAGAGGGCCGCATGGCTCTTTCTCTCGTACAGATACAGACCACATGGAACGGGATCGCTTCGGCGGTCCTTTTGTTTTGCACGCAGGAAGGAGGTGTGTTCCTATGGCGACGAGAGGTCGAAAGCCGACTCCGACAGCAATCAAGGAGCTGGAAGGAAATCCCGGAAAACGGAAATTGAATGAAAACGAACCAAGGCCAGAGCGGAAAGCACCATCCTGTCCGAAGTGGCTCGACAAGGATGCAAGAAAGGAGTGGCACAGGCTCGCAAAGAAGATGGAAGCCCTCGGCATCCTCACCGAGGTTGATATGGCTGCCTTCGCTGCTTACTGCCAGTCCTATGCGAGATGGAAGGAAGCCGAGGAATTCATCAGCCAGCACGGATCCATCGTCCGGACGCCTTCCGGATACTGGCAACAGGTGCCACAGGTATCCATTGCACAGACCTATATGAAGCAGATGGGGAAGTTCGCTGCAGAGTTCGGTCTTACGCCTGCTTCCCGGTCCCGCCTCATAGCGGATGAGGGGAATACCGCACCGACTGATGAGATGGAAAATCTGCTGGGAGGTGATTCGTAATGGCAAGCGAGGAACGTCCCGCAGATATGCCAAAGCTCACAGACTATCATCCGACCCAGTACATGCTTCCGACTTCACATTACGATCCGACCAAGGCAGATCGGGCTGTGAAGTTTATCGAGATGCTCCGTCATACCAAAGGCAAGTGGGCTGGGAAGCGGTTCTGGCTTCTCCCGTGGCAGGAGCAGATTATCCGTGACC
>NZ_JBQKFT010000016.1:0-64795 GCF_052119185.1 Bilifractor sp. LCP19S3_H10 | reverse complement strand
CCAGCGTGCCGCTTACTTGTGCAGTTAATTCAGGATCAGCAGCTCCATACGTCTTGCCCGTGTTCTCAGCCGTGACTGTTACTGCCTTCGGGGTTACCTTCAGCGTTACGGTTGTCTCTGCCGTTTCATAGTTTGCATTCTCGGCCTTGACATTAACTTTCTGCTCACCGACATCCTTGATACTTGGAGCTTCTGTCGTCCATTCCTCATTTCCTACCTGATAGGAAATCGTTGTGCCTTCCGTTATGCTTGCGTTTGCACTTGCTGCGTGAGACTCGCCATCGTATTCGCCTTCGTAACCGTTAGCGGTAAGTACCAATGAGTCAGACTTACTAATGGTAAAGGTTCCCGTCTCATACGTAACCGTATAGTTGCCCTGATTTTGTTCGCCGCTCGGCGTGATTGTATAGGTACCAACAGCTTCGCCTTCAGTGCGGCTTAGCGTATAGCGTACTGTATCGTTATCCAGCGTGCCGCTTACTTGTGCAGTTAATTCAGGATCCTTTTCGCCATAGGTCTTGCCCTTGCTGTCCGCTGTGACGGTTACTACCTTTGGCGTTATTTTCAAGGATCCGTTTTCGGTATTTACAGTGAATTGATAGGTGACATCAGCATCTCCATTCTTAACAACAATGGAATCGGTGTTCAGAATATTATTTGTATAAGTTCCCGCATTCGTTTCTTTTGGATTCTGTGTAGTAAAGCCGCTTACGGTATAAGTAACATTATCAATCGTAAACGTATTATTCTTTACGCCGGAAACAGTGTGTTCAGTTCCGTCATAAGTAAATTCCCCGGAATTTGCCGTTAATGTGATCTCTTTCTTCTGTTCCCAGACCGCATAGAGATTATTCGCAGAACTATTGTCGATACCGATCTTTGTTCCAACATCATACCGTTTTCCAGAAGCATCCTTCCAGTATGCGAAGTAGTACTTATCCGGAGCAGCAAAGCCTGCTTTTTCCAGCGCAATCGCTGTGTTATTCGCCTGGTTATCAATCTTTGTGGTCAATTCATCCAGTCCGGACCCTTTCGGGTAGTTGGAATGATACGTAATCGACGTTAATGCAGAAGTATCTCCATAGAAAGCGTTCAGTTCAAGATCGCCTGTGATCTTTACCTTGTCTCCCGGATAATACTTATCCGTACCGTGGCTCCAGTAAAGGAATGTCTTGCCCTCCGGAGGAGTAATTCCTGATGCCGGCTGAATATCAGCATACGCATTCTGGGAATACTGCTTGCTGTCAGTCGGAGCCGTTCCCGTACCTTCGCCAAGGATATATGTAACTGTGTATTTTCCCCCGTTGATATAGTACGGATAGAGTGTGATGTCACTGTATACCTGTGTATTGAAGTTATAAATGGTAAAGTCATCGCCCGACTTTGTTGCCCATCCTGCCCATGTATTTCCCTTAGGAACAGTAACAGTATGGGAACTGCTGCCTTCCTGAATGATATTGCCATCAGAATCCTTTACGGTCGGCATATCATTTTCATTGATCTTACTTCCGTAATTGATGGTGAGCTGTATCGGGTCGTCGGTGCCGTCCATCGTCGTATGAACGGTTCCAGTGTATGTCGGAGCAGCCCACTTTGCGTATAGAGTAATATTGTGGGCAGGCATTGTTCCTGTCAGCGTTACAGGATCACCTACACCAAGCTCATTATCAAACCATCCTGCAAATACATAACCAGAAGGTATTCCCGCAGGGCGCACAGGAGCTGCCGTTAAATCAACTTTGCTGACATCCGCTCCATACTTGAACGTTTCTGATGTTGTTGAGTCTCTGTTAACAAATTTTATAGAGTAACTATTTCTGCTGTATTCGAAAGACACTTTATAAACATTCCGATTTACTCTTTCGAAGCTACTTCCATCTTTTACATTATTTGTATAAGTAAAGCCCTCAATATCATAATGATCTTCTTTAGTTGTTGACCACTCGTTATTGTCGGATTTAAAGCTATCCGTGTGGTGCAAGTAATACTTCCCATCCAGACCTTCCACATAGTAATGCAGGTTCATCGTATAGGAACCCGTCTGGCTGACATAGTAGAATGCAGCACCGTTCAGGGGCATTGTGGAAATACCACTTTGATATGGCTGTGCTCCCTGTCCATTATTTCCCTCCTTGGTGCCCCAGATTTTAGAAGTAGAGGTTGGCCAGCGGTCGGAAATGTTTGCTCCGTATTTGGCGGAAATGCGCAGGCTCTCCATTTCGTTCCAAGAATAAGATCCTCCGAACCAGCCTCCTTGCCGTTCTCCTTTATAGAACTTAATCTCGTAGGTATTTCGAGAATAGTAGACATTCACGATCGTCGATCCGTCACCGGCAATCACTGCGTCCGCATTTGCAACGTTTGTCTTGTCAATATTCAGAGTAAAGCCATCATAATCTTTCTTAATTTCTTCCAGATCAATCTTACTTCCGGTTATGCCGGTCGCAGTACTGTTCTCATGATAGGAATAGTTATCGTCATTCGCATTTTCCCACCAATAAATGACAGTATATTTAGTGTCACGATTTGCTTTCCATACCGCATGGAGCGTAGTATCTTCTTCAATAGTGCTGCCGAATGCATATTCAGCAGAACCATCTTCAGAAACAGACCAATATTTAAAGGTATAGCCAGGTCTCGTCGGTGTTTCCGGTTCTACTGTATTTTTTCCTGCCGCAACGAATACAGGCTTCACATAGCTTGCTCCTTCGCCGCTGGAGAAATACAGATAATGGCCTTCTTCGACCTTCGGATAAAGCGTGACGTTATGATCAGCAAGCGTAACAGAATCGACCTTATTGACGTGATCAGATGCTGTGTACCATCCAGTGACTGAATGCGTGGAATCCAGCGGAATCGTTACATCCGACACTTCGATTACGGATCCGCTAGTTCCTTCCTTCGTGGTGCTTACTCTTCCCTGTCCATCCAGGAAGAACACATAGTAAGCCTGCTGGAATACCGGGTACAGCTTCACATCATTGGTTGTGCTGACAGATGCAGTGATTTGTGCGAAGTTCCCGGGATCTCCCGTCTTAAGCTCAGCTGCATCCTGCGTATAGGACCAGCCAAGGAATTTGCTGCCGGCCTTTTCCGGTGTAGTCGGCGCATAAACCGTTTCGCCGTTTTTGACTTTCTGAACATCGCCAATCTGATTTCCATCTGCATCATAGAAATAATAGGTTGCGATTGCAGGTTCTTGTGCTTCATCGCTTCCTGTGATGACATAAATGGAAAACTCGCCTGACTCAAATACGGCTCCTTCTGCGGTTGCGTTTTCAGTTACCTTCTGTACATTTCCGTCGTCCGATTGATGAACGACTGAGAAGTTGTCTCCGTCAAGGCTGCTTGCCGTGTCAACGGTCATGCTTACCTGTACGTTCTTTCCGTCCTTCGGTTCAATTTCATTTCCCGATGCATCCCGGAAGGAGATGTCAACGCCGATCGCGTCAACAACCTCCGCCTCAGCATCCGATGCTGCATTTGCGATTGCCTTGGCCGTCTGTGCCGATACCGCTGTGGTCACCATCGTCGTGCCTTCAGGGAAAATTCCCTCCGCTGCTGTAACGTTCACAGTGATGTTGTTGGCGTGACCTGTGAAGGTCTGCGCCGGCCAGGACACTTCGCTTTCTTCAGAATCCTGTTTCTGTTCTGTCTTCTGCTCTTCGTCCGCCGCGGGGGCTTCCGTGTTCACCGTACCCTGCGTTCCATCGGTGCTTACCTCTGTCTGCCCCTCACCTGCCTGAGACCCGGACGCTGTCTCTGCAAGATTCGCAGATTCCGGCACTGCCGGATCCGACTGCTCTGTTCCGGCATCGGTCTGCTCCGCTGCGGGAGCTTCCGCTTCCTCCGGAACCGCACCCATGTCCGCAGTTTGCGTATCCGCTGCGGTCATTGTCTCCTGGTTCTGCGTGACCGATACAATATCTGTCTCCATATCTGCCGCGCCGCCCGTCAGGGCGCTCTCCGCCTGCTGCGTCTCCTCTGTAAGGTTTACATCTGTAGAATCTGCCGATGTGTTCAACGGCGTCATCATGCCGGCGGACGCAATCATGCAAAGCACCAGCATGAGACTTAGAAATCTCCGTCTTCTCCTTTTCTTCATAGTTGCTCCCTCCATTTAGTTGTTTTATAAGCCTGCACGCTAAAACAGAAACCGATATCTGCCTTCTCTGCTTCGGGTCATTTTCCATTCACTTGTATTGTCGCAATATTATTCTCTGAAAAATAGTACAAAAAAGCGACTGTTTAGAGCCAAATCAGTGCTTGAACTTTCCCATATATTAATGGTAGAATTAAAAAATTTACAGTTCATCAAAAACGCAGCGTGGCCGCCAAAACCGACCTGCCTGTCACGAATTGCTGTCAGAAACCGGTTATCCTTTCAAAGCCGGCAGTGTATATAGACCAATGATTTACCTCAAGCTCCACCCTTTTACCTGTTACTGAAAATGCATAAAATCCTGCGCATTCTGGCTATGCATATCTGCTATACTCATGTGTCCGGCTTTTCAGATGCTGCTTTCTTCCATCTGACATCTGCCGATTTTGCTCATTACAAGTATAATGAGCATCTCCTAAAAAACCATCTTCATCCCCTCCAGTTTTCTAATATTTTATTAATTCATCTGATATATTTTGTCTATTTATTGCAAATACATATTTACACTGATATTATTATATTAAATCCGTTTTTCAAAAACAACAAAACGGAGTGAATGACCAAAAACTGGGTGTGAATTTCTATCAAATTTGTTTTCTTCCGCACGCTGTAAATTTATCACTTCAGAGTGATAAATTGCAAAGTCCATGTTTCTTTTACTGCTCATCGTATGGCATCACTGTGAAAAACGCCCTGAAGCAGGTTATTTTTTTATAATGGCAAGTGATTTTGCATGATTTTATTCAAAATTAGTTGAAGCCTCGCTATAATTTCGAATAACAGCAGGCGCATCCAATAACCTTTTCAGTTTTTCAGCCTGCATTGCCGCCAAAGTTGAATGACCGGTATATCGATATCATATTGTCAGGTTCTTAGTAATGGGGGAAATTGCTATGAAGAAACGATATACAGATGAAGCGTTGCGATTGACTATAGCCTTCATGGAAGAGTTTTACAAAAAGAATCCGGAACCGGTTTTCGCCGTATGTGATCCGGAGATGAGCTGGATCGGCGCACAGGAGGGTCAGATTATCCTCGGCTTTGAGAATTTTAAGGCAGAGATTGAACGTATCGTGAAAGAGATGATACCATGCGTACTGATGAACCAGACCTATTATCTGGCGCAGAATACCGGCCCTGTCTGCACGATCATCGGAAAATACGTGCTCGTGACGAATAAGGGATCCAGCTTTATCCGTCTGGCTGAACAGCGTCTTGTCGCGGTATGGAGACAGGACGGCGAAAGGCTCTGGCTCATGCACCTGTCCAACACCAATCCCATCAGCGAATGGAAGGTGACGGAAAGCGAGCATTTTCCTGTAAAGCTGAATTCTTATCTCATGAAATACGTGGACCGGGAGATACAAAGGAAGAAAGGAAGCGAGAGACTGGCCATTACAGCTTGTGATCGAACGATTCATTACATAGATCAGGATGAGATCGTGTATCTCAGCTCCGATAACAAATACACCGAGATATTCCTTGAATCCATTATGATCCGCACCCGCACCATGCTGAAAGAATTCACGGAAAAGCTTGGCGAACAGTTCCTGAAGATCAGCCGGATCAATATCGTGAACATGGCCATGGTCGCCCGCATTCAGGATCAGTCGGTGATTCTGATCGACGGGAGGGAGCTCCCGATACCGTTCAAAAAAGTGGCCGAGGTAAAAGAACGCATCAACCAGTACTTCCAGAATCAGTAAATCTGTTAAATTCTGTAGTCCTGGTCTTCAATACCCTCTAATCAAATCTTAATTATCTAATCATAGATAACTGTGAAAACCAGAAGAACCGGCGATGCCATGTGCACCTCTCAGCACATAAACATCGCCGGCTCTTTGCATATCATAACCGACAGCTTTGTTTACCCAAAGCCCTGTTTATCAAAAGCCCTGTTTATCAAAAGCCCTGTTCATCGGAATCCTTAATGATTGAGCCTCCCTCACCGGAGAATATCCACAACCTCACCGATATACATGTCGTGATCCGCCTGCCCCTCATAGTACTGATTCACGATATCCGCCGGGATATTTGCGGAATCCAGCGTCTGACGGAATAATTTCCGGCAGACCAGCGTCACTTCCGCCTCCTGGAACGTCACTGTCTCCCCTGCCTTCTCAGGAGTAAGCCCGGAGTCCTTCATCTTGTCCATTTCTCTTCCTGATTTCGATCCTAGAACACCCAGAATCTTTCTGCAGGACTCCGGATAGAAGCTGACCGTGAAGTATTCACCGTTGTCCATAAACTCATGGGTGTAACGGGACTGTCTGACATAGACCGTCGCCACCGGCTTTCCCCAGAGCGTTCCGAGACCGCCCCAGCTGACGGTCATGGTGTTGAACTTCTCCATCGATCCTGCCGTCAGCAGCGCCCACTTCTTGTCAAACTGTTCAAAAATATCCATTGTAAAACTCACCTTGTGATCCATAACTGTCTTCCTTTCTCTGTCTTCAATCTCTGTTTTCGTTCTCTGCTTTTGTTTATCGTTTTCTCTCTTCAACTCATTTCAGCCAGGAACAAACAACACATTATTTATTTTATGGCAAAATACATCGAAAGCCAGGGTTAATAGCTGTCAATTTATCAATTCCCTCCCTCCGTCCACAGAAGAATCCGGTCCTTCGGAAGATCCTCCGGAATCCGGACGCTCCCGCTGTCATGAACCGCCATAGAGCCTCCCTTCACTGTCTCCGGCAAAAACGAAATACACATCCGAAATAAATAGCCCGTTGCTACAGTAGAATTCAGCATCTCCGTGGTTCTGTGAGGCGATATTGGCAATGCTGGTCAGCCCGATACCCACCTCTGCTCTCTTGCTGGAGACAAAGAATCGCCCCCACTTTCTGGGTTTTTCGCCCACACTGTTTTCCATATGAATAACCAGGTTTCCCATATGAACCAAAGCAGAAAGCGCAATCGTCTTCCCGCCCTCAGAATTATCTCCCGTTATCCTCCCGACAGCCTCCGCGGCATTCTCCAGCAGGTTTCCGAAAATCACACACAGATTCTGCTCCATGCTGTGGGAGATGTCTTTGGGAAGCGCAATATTGATCTTCACCTTCGCACCGGCATTCTCTGCCATCTGCACATAATAGGTAATAACCGCATTGATGGCGATGTTCTCCGTGTATCGGATATCCTTGTGGCAGGGAATGGCACGGCCCAGTTCCTCCAGGTAGCTCTTCAATTCATCCAGCCTTCCCTCCTTGAGATACTCCTGAAGAACTGTCAGCTGATGGCGATAATCATGCCGCTGCCTCCGCAGTTCTCTCTCATGTTCCAGCAGGCTGTCCTGGTACTTTTTCTGCTCATCGACCTCTCTGTTCATCAGATACAGCTGATACTCCTGCTCCCTTTCCCGGCGGGAAACCTGAATGGACCTCCGGATCTGAACGCCGCCGATCATACACATAAAGATGCAGAAAATCAGGGACCCAATGAGGAAATAGCGGGATGTGGCATACGCAATGCAGTTCGCGTAGTACACCAGCTCCATGATGCATGACACACACATAATCAGCATAGGCATCATCCACAGCATCCCCGCCTTGTTTCTGCGCCACACTGCCTCATAGATAACCATTGCCGTATAGAAAAATACACTCACCGGAAGAAACACCTGGAAAAACCGCACACTCTGAAGGAACATCAGAGTACCTGTCATTTGCAAAACCAGGGCGGTCAGTATGGCAATCATGTGAATCACTCTCAAAATAAAACCGGGCTTTTTATGGCGGAATTTCACACTCTCCTCCACCAGATACTCCAGCGGCAGAAGCATACAGAAGAAGCTGAGGTAGTTGAGCAGATACCAGAGATTCGGAACATTCAAGAAGAAGTGCGACATGTCAGATCCGGAACATCCCCACAGCCCGGTCAGTGCCATGAACCCACCGAGCCAGAGTAGAATCATGCCGCTCCGGTCGAGCTGCACAACCATGAAGGAGACGATGGTCAGAAGGATTCCGAATAAAAGCATGACAAAGCTTCCCGCCATTTCGACGCCCATGCGCATCATCATATCCCGGAAAAGACCGGACTGGTTTGCCACGCGCAGAGCAGAGATCGAAAGCGAATTCCTCGACGCAGGGGATGTGTAGTGCAGAGTAACCCTCACATTGCCCAGCGTCTGCAGCGGAACGAAATGAACAATCGTTCCCGGATCCTTCATAAAGGATGGCCGATCCTCCCTCTCGCCGCAGGAAAAAACCTGCTTGCCGTTAATCTCCACGGTCATCGGAGCAAAGGCCGTCCGCACCTCCATGTAGCTGTCTGCCCGTTGATTCCGAAAAGTAAAACTGACCTCTACCTCCGTGCCGGGAGCAAGGTCAGACAGATTCGTCGGCAGCGTCATCTGTTGTGTGGAACCATTCACGGTAACTTCTGCTGTATCCAGCTTCTGAACAGCAATTCCGCCACCGCTTAAATCATCCACCTTGAGATACGGACTCAGCTGAACAAGAAGAAATAAGACACACAGGACACAGACTCCCATCCAGATGAAGCAGATCCATATCCTGTTTTTATTCAGAAATTCTACAATTTTATGCACGTTCCATTACTCCTGCCCGGTCCGGGCGATTCCATACAGATAATCTGACTGCTACCATTTTAGCATATCGCCCGACGATTGCAAACGAGGAGGAAAAGCCGGGCACACCGGCACATTTCTCAGCACTTGCACATTTCCCGACAGAATAATATACTACAAAGAAACTGCCTGCGCGCCAGGAGCCGGAAGCATTTTCCCCCGGTTCCGGAGAGGATTGCCAATGATTCAGTTAACCGATTACCTGTACTCCGGAGATACCGTTCTTCATATCATCCGCAGTTACTCAAGAGATCTCATGGAGAGCGCTTCAAAAACCCATAATCTTTTGGACCGCTCGCACGCGAATTTTCTGCTGCAGATGGAGGAGCTGCTGGAGCACAACAACTTCCTCACCTCACAGTCGCAGAGAATCCGCGAATTCTACCAATATATGGCGGAGCACTACGGCAATTATTCCTTTACATTCCGCGGACGGATCAAATCGCTCATCCGCACCGAGGAAAAATTCAACGGCTACATCGTGAGCCACATCTACAATTATCATTCCGAACACGGAACATATCCGCCCGTTTCCGAGCTTCGCGATGAAATCAATCGATTCAAAGACCTGATTGCCTATCGCATCGTCCTCTCTCTTCCCGCCTGCCACCTGAAGCCCGGCACGGACCGGACGTCTCTCGAGGAAAAAACGCTGTATGAAATTGCGAATCTTCTGCCGGATTTTCTCGAGGAGAGGGGCTTTACCGCACAGCTTTCCCACACAGACCAGCCGGTTTCCTCACCTCTTCTGAATGAAAACGTACGTCCATACTACAAGGACTACATTGCCAATCCCAAGGAGGGCGGCTACCGCTCTCTTCATCTGACCCTCTTTGACAACCTGGCGCGAAGCTATACAGAAATTCAGCTCCGCACGAAGGACATGGACGATCTTGCCGAAATCGGGCAGGCAAATCACGGTCTTTATGAAAAAAGGCAGGAACAGGAACGCAGCCGCCGGAGAGAAATCCCCGTGGGCGAATGCCCCTGCTTTGACGAGGCATATGAACGTATCCTGAACCTGCAAAATCTCGATCTTTCAAAAATCAATGTAAATATGTTCGCCGCGATTGACAACTATCGCATCAATGACGGGTGCGGTCTGTATCACGGGCGGCTGATCCTGCCCTACGAGCATCTCTCCCGGTTCCAGAACGATGAAATCGGCTGACGCCGGGCGTCTCACAACCTCCATCTTCTGCAATCCGGCAGAAGCCGGGCATCCCGCGGCTCCCAGAATCTGCAATTCGGACGATGCCGAGCCGCACTCACAACCTCCATCTTCTGTCCTTACCGGTTTGTTCGTAGTAATGGCGCTTCACATCGCCCATCTCACGCTCTGCCGTTGTGGTAAGTTTGTTCATGTCGATCTCTTCTTTTCGCATGCTCGAGACTCCGACAGATACCGAGAATCCTTCTCTTTCCACCCGGGCATTCATCTCCGCGACCTTTTTCCGGACCTCCGCCGGATCTTCTTCATCTATAACAAAGGCAACAAATTCATCGCCGCCGATCCGGTACGTATCATCCGTACCAAACTGCTCCCGCAATGCCCCGGCGACACTCTTCAGCATCCGGTCACCGGCCTCGTATCCCAGCTCAACATCCACCTCATGCAGACCGTTCACATCCACGAACACACAGGACAGATTATTCTCACAGCGGTCCGCATAGGATTTCAGCCTCCTCTCATACAGATTCCGGTTGTTCAGGCCCGTCATCAGATCCGTTTCACTGAGATACTTCCACTTCTTCTCATAATACAGCCTCTGAATCTTGATTTTTGACACATAGGTGCTGATCACGATGCTCAGCGCGGCAAAGAAACAGGCATGAATGATATCCTTTGCCAAGATACTTCTTGAATCGTGAAATACCGCAAAGACGATGAATACCGCCGTACATCCCACAATATAAGAACCGATCCGAACAGGATAATCCGTGAAAAAAAGCGGCAGCACCAGAATGAACGCGATATATTTCACCGCCATCATATCCGGATTCATCAATGTGCTGAGTACTATGCTGTATCCCATCAGGATGCTGATGAAGCCGTACATCTTCAGCGTCGTATTCCTCCCGGCCTTGTTCCCGGCAAAACGGACACCAAAGAAAACCAGAAAGATACAGATCATCAGCGAAAAATAAATCCAGAAATAGAACATACGGCTTCGGTAGACGAAGTATACCGCAACAATCGCCGGCACGGAGAGTACACTCAGAACACCGGACAGAAACACCAGATTCTCGTAATTTTCCTTCTGAATACGTTTTACAAGCGCCTCATGTTCCTCTTCTAAAAAATCGACTCCGAAAAAAGAGTTTGCCTTTGTAAAAAAATTCATACCCGCTTTCAACTGCTCCCTGTGTCAGATTATAGATAAATTGTGCTACCGCTTCACACCTTGTGTGAACGGATGTGGCTCACTGCTCGCGTATATTTCCTTCACTGTATTATGCTGTTTTCATTCCGTGCTGTCAACGCCGTACTTCTACCACAGGATTGCTGTGTTTTTATTAGCCGGGATTCTCCCACAGGATTGACACGCCGGGATTCTACCACAGGATTGCTGTTTCTTTCTCCATCCTCGTCAAAAGATGGTATACTGACTGTATTCGTAAATATCAGTACCCTCCCTCTTCACGCCTCGCCGCCACGCTGTAAGGTTCCGGTACTGTTTTCCCGTATATTCTTCTTCCATATATTCTTGAGAAAGGAACCATTTGTGTCGTGAAAAACATTCTGCTTCTTTCAGATGGCTGGCGCCGTTTCATCATATCCGCCTGGAGCACCGGAATCATGCAGTACATGAAGGAGCACGGCGGATTCTCACTTTCCGAATTTCACAGCTGGGGCAACTGGAGCCATGACCCGGAGTTCAACAAGGGCGAGTATTCCATCTTCACCCTTCCGGATTTTTCCTCCTATGACGGCATTATCGCTGATCTCACCTGCATACAGGATACGATTGTGCGCTCCCGCATCGCACAGATGATTGTGAACAGCGGTGTCCCCGCCATTACACTCTGCAACCAGGAGAAAGGGATGACCTGCGTTCGCAGCGACAACTATAACGCCGTCCGACAGCTCTTCAACCATCTGTGGACTGTACATGGCTGCCGCAGCTTCTTTTTTGCCGGAAGCAGCGGTGAAATGTCAGAGTCCGCAGAGCGCAAAGCGGCATTTATCGACTGCTGCTCCCAACACAATATTCCACTCACAAAGGATATGTTCCTGGAAAATGATTTCAGCGTCACCACCGGAATTCAGACAGCGCGGCTGTTCTTCCGATCTGGCAGCACAGGGTCCACCGACGCAGGAACCAATGCAGGCAAAGATGAACCGATCCGCCCAATCCCGGATGCCTTCATCTGCGCCAATGACAACATCGCCATTGGAATTCTCATAGAAATGAAAAAACACGGCTGGCTCTGCCCGCGGGACTTCAAGGTTACGGGCTTCGACAACCTCGACAAGGCCATGTACTATCAGCCCCAGGTCACAACCGTTACCCTTGACCGGGAGCGGATCGCCTATCATGCAATGGAGATTCTCGACCGCATGATAAACGGTCAAAAGGTGCCTGAAAATGTCCACACCCCTGCCCGCATTATCTATGCAGAAAGCTGCGGCTGTCAGACCTCCTCCGAGATCAACTACCGGGCGTACCTGGCCTGGCAGGTCGAGGACAGCATATATGTCGATGACCGGAATGAACGTTTTTCCTCGATGGTCTCCTCGCTGAATCCTTCCCTGTCTCTCCCGGAACTGATGCAGCGCATCGCGGACTCTTATGCCTCAATGGACCTCGACGGTGCCTACATCGTTCTCGATGATCGGATCGGAAGCGGGGAATTAGAGGAAGGCTGTTTTACCATGGAACACCTGAATCTCATCGAAGCCAGAGAAAATGTCCCGGAAGCGCAAAAGGAGCCGGGACGGTTGCGGTCGGACTGTGCGGACAAAGAACGTATCCTGGAAGTGCAGAACGAACCGGGCATGCGGCCCATCCGGTTCAAAAATATAGATGCTCTGAACAAGCACCTTGACGCGATCCGGGAGGGATCCTATACCCTTGTACTGCCGCTTCATATCCGAAGCCTCTGCGCAGGTTTCGTCATTCTCCGCAATCCTCGTTTTATCATAAAAGAATGGCGTTTTTATGAATTTCAGGATATCGTGCTCCACGCACTCACCGAATGGGATACAAACCGAAAGCTGGTGAACTCCCTCTCCACTCTTCGCGAGATTTATTACCGTGATCTGCTGACCGGTCTGTACTCCAAGAACGCCTTTGAACCGCGCTTTCTTCCATGGCTCTCAGGCGAGCTTGACAAAGGCAGGTTCATTGCAATATTCTTCCTGGATATTGACGGCTTCAAAGAAATCAACGACACCAGAGGGCACGCCTACGGTGATCACATTCTTCAGGTGACCGCATCCGCTATTCTGCGCGCCGTCCCGCCGGACAATTTCACCTACCGATACGGCGGCGACGAATTTGTTGCGGTCATCTCCTGTCAGGACGAGGAAACCATCGCACAAAGCCGCAGCCGTATTCTTGAGCTCCTGGCGCAAGATCAGATTTCTGCCAGCATCGGCACCAGTTACCCGGTCCTGGACTGCCCGCCAGACCAGCTTTATTCACGCATCGAAGAATATATTCACGATGCCGACGAGGACATGTACCGCTGCAAAAAGATTCATCACGCGGCACGATAAATGCCCCCTGATCGATCATCCCGGATGCTGTGGAGACGGAATTCATCCCTCAGATCAATACGTCCCACAGCATCTTTGTAAAGTATTCCTGTTCGAGAATAAGATTCAGATTCTAACTTTTTGCAGCCAAAGCACAGCCGAAAGCTAATAGTCTTCTCTCAGTCTCTTTTCAATATCAGAGGCACTGTATAATACTCTGGCTACCGTGACAGCCTCTTTCTTGAACACATAAAATACTGAGTAATTATCTACTAACATTCGCCTAAGGCCTTGCGAGTGCTCCGGTTCAAAGTCTACCAGCCTGAATTTCTCTGGAAAGCAGCCAAGTCCAAGTACACAATCCGCTATTCTGTCATACTGCCCCATAGCATTTTCCGGTGATTGCAAATTAAACGCGATATACTCATATATCCCATCCATATCACGCAATGCTTTCTCAGTAATTTTTACCGGATATTCTCTCATCTATGACTCTCTCTAAAAGCTGTAAATGCTGCCTTTGCATCCTGTACTCGTCCAGCTTCAATATCCTCAAAGCCTTCCTGCAATTTTGTATGAATCTCTGCAGTCGTCATTAAATCCGCATTAAGATCATCTGGTGCCTGAGGTAATGCAACTCTAAAAGGGATTCCACCGGTGAGCGTAATCTGCCTTAAATACATATCAATAGCTGTAGACATAGGAATTCCAAGACGTGAAAGCACATCTTCAGCTGACTTTTTCGTTGCAGGATTAACTCGTAAATTGAGTGTTGCCGTTTTCTCCATATTATCCACTCCTTTTATTTATTGTAACGCTATATGCGTTACAATTCAAGCTATTGTTATGCCCGTTTCCAATGATAATACATTATTCCAGCTCAATGACCGCCCGCAAGCCCGAGCTCTTCCGCATGATCCTTCATACCGCGAATGCAAATCTCCGCCACTTCCCGGACATCCATCCCAAGCATCTCACAGCCGCAAATGATCAGAGCGCGGTCGCATTTGGCCGCAAAACTCTTACTCTTAAACTTCTTCATGAAACCTTTAATATCCATGTCGGTGATTCCGTTTGGCCGCATCCGTGCCGCTGCCTGAATAATGCCACTGAGCTCATCCACGGTAAAAAGGCTTTTCTCCATGTCGGTCTCCGGCTTCACATCCGTGCAGATGCTGTACCCGTGGCTCATGATTGCTCTCACATCCTCTTCCGGAACCCCCTCGCCGAGAAGCTCCTTTTCCGTATGCTGCAGATGCTCTTCCGGAAATTTCTCATAATCATAGTCATGGAGATACCCGACCGCCTCCCAGTGCTCCCTGTCCGCCCCGAAATGCTCTGCCATCGCACCCATACACGCCGCCACGTTCGCCGCATGCAGCTTCAGATGTTCCTCCGAAACCATCGTATCATTGATCCGCTTTGCCTCATCAATTGTCAGTTTTTCCATGTCTGCTGCTCCTTTAATGTCAAATGTACCACCATTATGCGTTTTTCAATTTTTATGTCAACGTCATCTTTTTACCTCTGAGGTTCTTTCATCAAGCTCTCTGCTGCCAATATCTTTTCATTTCCCGATCCACAACCCCTCTGCCGGCGATATCTTTTCATCTCCCGATCCATAAGCCCTCTGCCGGAAGTATCCTTTCATTTCTCGATTCTGGATGATGCCGCGGCATAAAACGCCGGATACGTTTCCTTCAAATACCGCGCATTTCCGACCCAGTTCATCAGCATCAGACGAAGAACCTCTTCAAAATCCTGATTAAAGTGGTAGATATCCTCCTTTGACAGATCATCCCAGGTTCCACGAAGTCGGAATTCATCCATCAGGTGAAACACGCCCCAAAGCATTTCCGTGAAGCATTCATGTTCGATGATCAGCGGGTTGGATGCGATCACCAGAATATTGGTCTGGTTCGCCGTTATGATCTGCCGCGCCTTTGTATACCCGGCCACGTCAATGTGAACCGCCAGCTTTGCTTCCTGTATCCTTTTCCGAATCTCCCCTTCCGTTCCGGGCAGATCTGCTCCCGACCTCACGACCTCGTGGATGAAGGCATCCGCGTTCGTCATCCCGAGAATCTCGTGCATCAGGTAAGCTCCCATACCTGTGAAAAACGAGCTTGTCAGCATTCTCGTTTTTTCCAGGCGGTCTTTTTTCTCCCGATCATTTATGATCTCCCCGACAGCCAGGGTCGCGATCGCAATCGTGACCGGCATAAACGCCAGATCCTGAAGAATGTAGAACGCTGTCGTTCTCTCCTCGTGGAAAATTGCAATCTGCAGCAGGTAAATCGCCGCCGACACCGCAATCAAGATCATTACCACTTTCCGGGTTGTCTCTCTATCCATACACACCTCCGCCGTTAAATTGTTTACGGGTTGTAGTTCTGCCCATTCAGTATCCGCAGCGCCAGCAGATACGCCATCACGTGTATACTCTGCTGGAATTTACCCGCGCGGATCAGCTTCTCAATCTGCTCTTCTGTCAGGAGCTCAGGCTCCAGATCCTCTGTTTCATCCAGACTCTGCTCCGAGTTCTTTCGGCAGTTTCGCGCAAGAAAGAGATAGGCGTAATTATCTGAAAGCGTTGCATCGGATGGGATAACCGAGAGAGGGGTCCAGTCTTCAGAGATAAATCCGGTTTCCTCCCGCAGTTCTCTTACTGCGCATTGCAGAGCGCTTTCACGAACATCCGCTGCTCCTGCTGACACCGAAGAAGCCGGCTCGATACCTCCCGCCGGGAACTCCGTCGTCACCTCACCGATTCCGTGCCTGAACTGGCGCACACACAGAAATCTTCCGTCTTCCGTTACCGGAACGATCACCGAATAATCTCTCCTGCTGTACTGATAAAACGGCTCAAATTCCCTGCCGTCCGGGTAACGGTATTTTACCTTCCGGAAATCAATCCACTCATCCTGCACAATATGTTCCACGGAAACCGGAGTCCAGATCAGGTCTTCATCTTTTTTCATATATTAAATCCTTTCGTGTGTTGCTGGCAGATATCCTCTGCCGTCTCATCCCGATGATACGTGAGTAAAATCATTACCCGGCAGATTGCACCGCTTTGTGATAAACTCCGGGTCTCATCCCGATTATACGTGAGTAAAATCATTACAGCAAGCAGCCCGCCGTGGTTTGTGCCCTCCTTTTCCGCAGGTTCCTCCAGAAAAACCATGCAGTCCATGGGTCAATCCAGGATAATTAATAATGGGATTGATGGTTATGAAAGGGGAAATGTCACAGACGGAAGGTCTTCACTGAAAAAGCCGAGAGAAAACATCGCAGACCTGTGGCAGGAAGAACAAAAGCATATTCCGGGTTTCCCTTTTAAACCTACGCAAAGGATCCTCCCATGCCCGACCGGCCGATATACGGACGCGCATGGAAGGATCCCCGCAAATAAATACAAAATATATGTTCAGGGTTTAGTCGAGATGATAGATTTCCTCCATATCTGACCAGAATTCCCCTTCTTTTCTGTCATCCAGCGGCTGCATCAAGGGCTTCACATGATCCCACCAGTCCTGTGTTGCCGGGTCTGCTGCCATCATTGCCATATCCCGGTCGTAATCGTCTCCGTCATACTCGAAGTAAGTAAAGAGATAATCTCCTCTCGAGTAAATCGAATAGTTCTTCAGGTGACATTTCCGGATCATCTCGTTGACACCGGGAAACGGATTCGCGTGATATTTTTTATATTGTTCCAGATCACCCGGCTTTATCCGAATCATCTGTCCGAATCTCTTATTCATCAGTATCTCCACCTCCTGACAGAGTCAAGCTCTCACAATCTGTTAGTCGTAAATTTTGGTTGCTTCATCAAACAGAGCCTTTACATTCCTCGGCGGAACATCCGGCTGCAGACCCTCATGGCTCGGTGAAATAATCAGTCCGGTGGGGAACAATTCCCGCAGCTCCCGGACCTTTGCACGAACCTGCTCAGGGGTTCCGTTCGGAAGCAGATCCTGTGTATCCACGCCTCCGCAGAAGGATACCTTACCCTCGAATTTTTCCTTCAGGTTCTTCGCGTCCATGCCTGCGGCAAGTGCCTGAATCGGGTGGATGGCATCTACACCTGCCTCGATCAGCATGGGGATCGCATCCACAATGGATCCGCATGAATGATATATGATTTTTACACCGTAAGAATGCGCCTGATCAATCAGCTTTTTCGCTCCGGGAAGAATGAACTCCCGGATAACCTGCGGGCTGACCATAAGGCCCCTCTGGCTTCCGATATCGTCTCCGATCAGCATCGCATGAACCTTTCCCTTTGTCGCCTCGAGGAATATCTTCTGTGCCTTTAAATAAAAGTCCACGATATGGTCATCTACATAATGTACCATCTCTGGATCCTCTATCATATTCATCAGGGCAGTCTGCATTCCGAACGCCGCGCATGTGTCCTGGAAGTGACAGGCCCACATCAGAGCAAAAACCGTCTTGTCCGCCGGTGCCTCTTCTACTCTTCTTTTGCATTCTTCAACGCTGATATATTTCTCCGGATCCGGCCAGGGGAAATTGACTGCCTTCACATCGTCCAGATCCTCACAATGTGCGAAGCACCCGTCAGCCGTAAGTGTCCTGTGCTCCGTGTCCACATTACTTCCGTTCATGTACCAGTCGAACGCCGCAAAGATGGCCGAACAGTGCGGCGACTCGTATGGGATATCAACTGCGTAGAAATCATCTCCGCATACCTTTTTCAACTCATTGACATTGTCCACTCCATAAAACTTGCAAAGTGCCGGCACAGCGGCAAGTGTCGGATCTCCCAGCCAGCAGGCGGGACGATCTACCGGTCTGCGTTCAATGGTTGCGTAAAATCTTTCAATGCTATTCATTCTCTGGACCTCTCTTATCTCTTACACAAAATATAATTCGTAGATTTCACTTCGTACGTTCCACTTCATGTGTTTCAATTCACACGTTTCATAACTTCGTATGTTTTCACACGTTTCATAACTTCGTATGTTTCACAATGTGATAACAACTTCAAATATCAACTTCAAATATCAACTTCAAATATCAACTTCAAATACAGCACAACGCTCAGAATATTAATGTCTGCAGGATTACCCGGCTGTGCAGCACGTTGAATTTTACAGCATTTATGTTTATTGTGTGCTCACCTGTTTTTTCTTCTTATCATCACGAATCCGGAAAATTCCTCCAGACAGCTTTGTACTCATGATCAGTACAATCAGGAGCAGTGCTCCCCAGATCAGGCTTGCGTAATATGTATTAAGATTTGCAAACATATTTACACCGGAAGCAATGATCTGAATGATAACAATTGCCAGAAGGAGATCGGAGATCTTTCCCATTCCTCCGTCCGGCAGAATGCCGGCAAGGACAAGAATCAGGATCACCCGCATCACATAGGACGAGCCATAATCCGCCTTGGCGGATGCCATCGTCGATACCATGATCAGGCTGCCGACACCGGAAATCAGCGCCGTGAGCACAAATGTCAGAATAACCACACGGTCGGTGTTGATTCCGGAATACCGCACCGCTTTAACATTCGTTCCTATCATGTAAATCATCTCTCCGTACACCGTGTAGCGAATGATCAATGCACAGCCAATAAACGCGACGATAAAGATAAACAGCGGAAACGGAAGAAAACCAAACAATTGTGAGTGCCCGATTTCTGTATACATAGCAGGAAGGCCGGTAACGGTATTTCCCTGTGTGAGGGCCGTGGATAAGCCCTGCCATACCAGCTGCATGGCTATCGTGGCCATAACCGGAGGAATTCCCAGTTTTGTGACAAGTATTCCATTAATACAGCCGCCAATCAGGCAAATCAGAAGCGTGATCAGAATTCCTGCCAGAATAACAGCACGTACATGCCCTTCGGACGCTCCCTCCGGTGCGTTTGCCGCCATAAACCGCACGGCAAATATCGTTGCAAAATTTCCCAATGCCACAAATGACATATCAATATTGCCGGTTAAAAAGCAAAACATTACGCCGAGTGTCATCAGACCGTACTCGGGAAACTGCATCGCCATTCCGTACCAGGCATCGCCAGTCCACAGAAGACTTCCCCTGGTAATGGAGAAAAACACCAAAACTGCAGCCAACATAACGAGAAGCATGACCGTATATTGGTTTTTATTTGCGAAACTCTTGAATTTCATCTGTCCCAGCCTCCTTATCTGCGCTGTCTCTTTGCCTGTACGGCTGAGATCGTAATGCCGATCAATATCACCAGTCCATTGAAGAAATTCTGCCAATAAGAGTCGATTCCTACCAGGAGCATGCTGTTGGACACAACCGTGATCAGCCCGATCGCGCAGATTGTTCCAAACACAGTGCCTTCTCCTCCGAAGATACTCGCTCCTCCCAGGATAACCGCTGGAATAATTGCCATTTCCTTACCGACCATGGCCTTCGGGATGGACTGTCTTGCAAGACAAACCCGTACCATTCCGATGAATCCCGCGAGTGCGCCGACTACAACGTACAGGATAAATTTTGTGCGCTTCACATTATATCCTGCCCGTTCCGCGGATACTTCATTGCCTCCAATTGCGTAAAGCGCACGGCCGAACATTGTTTTCCGAAGTATGAACGAGGTTACGGCGATCATGATGATCAGAAAAACAATTGAAGTTGTCAGCGTCGACCGCTGTCCCTGTGAATTGTAAACCTCGAAGAAATAACTCTCGCCAAGCGCCCGGAACGATGCGGGAAGAGTCGAGGTTATTTCCTTCATCTGAAATAATCCCATGGTCAGACCAGTGAAAAATGTCTGTGTACCCAACGTAACGATCATCGTATTGAGTTTAAAATTCGCGATAATCCAGCCGTTAAAGGCTCCAAGTATTGCTCCAAAGAGTATTGCAAGCAGAAATCCCGCAAGCGGATTTGTCTCACACCACCCCTGATTAACACAGATCGTCGTTGCCGCCGAATATGCAAATGCGGAAATTGCCGGAAATGACAGATCAAATCCGCCGGAAATCATAACGATCAGACAGATCAGCGCGAACATACCATCCACTACCATGCCCCGGAGAATCGTGACGAGCGTCGTCGGTTCCAGCAGCTGCCCGTGAGAGATGATCTGAACCCCCACCACCAAGGCGATGAGAACAATAAAAATATAAAATTCCGTCCGTTTCGTCAGACGTTTCCAAGCTGTTTTGTTCATTGCAGATACCCCCTCAGTGAATGATTTCCGTGATCCTCTGATCCGTGATTTCTTCTGATTTCATCTCTCCGACAATCGAGCCTTCTTTCATGACAATGACCCGACTGCAGTTCGTCACGACCTCAGATATATCATCCGATATAATAATGACCGCCAGCCCCTTATGCGCCAGACCGTGCACAAGATGGTGAATATCCTGCTTTGCGCCGATGTCAACACCTACAGTCGGCCCGTTCAGAATCAGAATATCCAGATTATTGTTCATCCACTTTGAGAGAACAATCTTCTGCTGATTGCCTCCGGACAATGTCTGTGCATATTTGTGAGGATCATCCGTTGCGATCGAAAATGTCTTCACCCACTTGCAGGCCTCCGAAAAAAGCTTACGATGGTTCAGAATTCCTCTTCTGGAAACCTTGTCAAGAGATGCAAGCATGATATTATCCGCGATCGGCTGCCGCATACACAGTCCTTCTGTCAGGCGATCCTCCGGAACATATCCAATCCGCAGCTCTTTTGCCTTTACCGGCGATTTGATACTGACCGGCTGTCCATTCAGAAGAATTTTCCCCGAATCCGGATGAATGAGGCCGAACAGACTCATGGCAAGCTCTGTGCGTCCCGAACCAAGCAGTCCAGTAATCCCCAGAATTTCTCCCTTTCTCAGCTGGAAACTGATATCGTGATAGTAGGGATCCGCGCTCAGATTTTCTACCTCGAGCACCGGTTTTTCCTGGATGTGCTCCGGCACAAACGGATCCGGCTGAATCCTTCTTCCGGTCATATAATAGGAAAAATCATCCGCAGTCAGCTCTGTGGTGGGCCCTTCAAAGACATTCTTTCCGTTACGCATGATACATACGTCATCCGAAATTTCAAAAATCTCTTCCACCTTATGACTGATAAACATAATGGCGATTCCCTCTTCCTTCAGTTTTCTCACAGTACGGAAAAGAGCATCTACCTCTCTCTTGGTGAGCGCTGTCGTCGGCTCATCCATGATGATCAGACGGGCATTGAAGAGAAGTGCCCGGCAGATAGCCACTAGCTGTTTATCCGCCACGCTCAGCTCTCCCATTTTTACATCCAGATCAATCTGGTATCCGATTCTGGCCAGTGCCTCCTCAGCGGTCTTCGTCCACCGTTTACGATCAACGATTTTCCTGCGGTCTGTTATCTCTGAATTGATCGCCAGATTCTCGCGAACCGTCAGATTCGGAAAAATGGAAAGATCCTGGTAGATAACCTGAATTCCGAGCCGGGTCGCCTCAGCCGGTGTGATTCTGTCCAGCTTCTGTCCCTGAAAAATGACCTCTCCCTCATCCCTCACGTATACACCGGATATAATTTTTACCAGGGTAGATTTCCCGCATCCGTTCTCCCCGGCAAGACACATTACCTTTCCCGGACGGATATGGAAATTCACATGATCCAGTGCCTGCACTCCGGCAAACGCTTTGCAGATACCGGACATCTCAAGTAAATATTCTGACATTGATTCAAGCTCCTTCTCTATTGATATCACAGGCTTCACTTCGTAGAACAGGAAGAGAATGCAGCGGGATTCTGCGCCCTTCGCGATGTTACCTCTCTGTCGCGATGTTCGCGTTAAGAAAGCCGGGTGTTATATCGCAGAGATCCGGCCATCCTGCCAAATGCAGAACCAGGCCGGATCTCCTTTTCGTAAACGAGATAAAACACGCTGTGCGAGTTTTATCTCGCTATCGCGACGCTCGCCGCACACGAATACTTCGCATTCGGCTGCGGCTCACTGTTCGCGTAAATCAGAATCCGAAATCGTCTACATTGTCGTTTGTGATCGCAATTGCGCCATCACCAACGATCACCTTATCATTCAGCTTAACCGCCTCATAGCCTTTTTCCTGCAGATCCATTCCGTCTTCAATCTTCTTTCCGTTGAACAAATCTACACCGGCATTCAGCATAACCTTAGCTGATATTGACGGATCCCAGAGCGCGACACTCTGAAGCGTACCATCTGCCAGATAGTCCTTTACCTCACTGGGCATTGCAACGGAAATCGCGAATACCTTGCCCTGCAGTCCAAGCTCCTGAATCGCACGCGCTGCACCAGGTGCATCAAAGGAACCGGTTCCCAGAATTCCCTTCAGATCCGGATATTTCTGCAGCAGCTGCTTGGTAAGCTCATAAGCTTTCTCTGCATCAGAATCATCCGCCACTCTCTTATCCGCTACAAGCTCCATGTCCGGATATGCTTCTTCCTGTCGCGCAACTGCTGCATCTGCCCAGTTATTCTGTGACTCCATCGTCATAGATCCGACCATGGTGATATACTGTCCCTTTTCACCCATGGATGATGCCAGCTGATCCATCAGGAAGCCGCCCATTCCGGCCTCATCAAAAGCTTCCACATCATAATCGATATTCTCCATTCCGGAAGCCTCTGTCGAGATCACGATAATTCCTTTGTCTCTGGCCTGCTTGCAGATCGCCTCACACGCGTCCGGATCATTGGGCGAGAAGCAGAGGATATCAACGCCCTGATTTACCAGATCCGTCATGATCTGAACCTGTGCCGCCGCGTCGATTTCCGTCGGGCCTTTGTAAATAACATCGTATCCCGTGTCCTTCGACCATTCTTCAACGCCCTTCTGCACGTAATCCCACCATGCCTGGCCCATGACCTTCGGCACAAATGCGATGGTCGGTGTGTCTCCGGTCTCGGCTTTCTTTACCTCCGCAGCAGCTTCTACCGCGGAAGTTGCGGATACCGATGTGCTCTCCGACGCTTCCTTCGTATCGGAGGATGCCTTTGCCGAACTGTCCGCGGTTTTCCCGGAGGAGCCGCAAGCTCCCATCGTCAGTGCCATTGCAGCAGATAGTAACGTAACCAGCAGCTTCTTTTTCATTTTCCATTTCCTCCTCATGAAATAAAAATTTAATAACAACGCTCCTGCAAATGTTATATCTACTGTAATCTTTTATAATATTATTAGGAATTCAATTTTTTCATGCATGTTGTCTTTTTTTTCAGATGTTGTTTTATAAATCCGAACAACAACGAGATAAAACACGCTGCGCGAGTTTTATCTCGCTATCGCGACGCTCGCCGCACACGAATACTTCGCATTCGGCTGCGGCTCACTGTTCGCGTAAAAAAACAGCCGGCGTTCTCCGCTGGCTGCCACGCACATTTGACTGACCTCCCTGCTGGCTGTCACATATATTCGATCGGTTTATGATAATCTGATACATTCTCCTCTGTCACAATGCTCACCGGATTCTGTATCCAGGGTCTTACATCCTCTCCCTCCGCCAGATGTACAGCACAATTAACTGCACTTTTTGCCTCAAATTCCGGATCCTGAACGACAAATCCCTTCAGACATCCTTTTCGCAGCAAATCTATTGTCTCCTGATCTGCCTCTCCGATTCCGATCACCTCAATAGTCTGCTCCTTTCCCGCCTCCTCAATGGCTGCTACAGCTCCTGCGGCCATGTTGTTATCCTGGCAGTATATCAGCCTCAGGTCAGGAATCCGCCTGATCAAACGTTCTGTCTCCTTCTCCGCTTCCTGACGGTTCCAGTCAGCGCTCCGAATATCAGCGATCTGAATATCCGGCCGGTCTCCCAGCTCATCAACAAATGCCTGTGTACGATAGATCTGCGGATCTGTCCCCGGAGTGCCCTCCAGAATCGCTACCTTTCCTCCGTCGGGAAGCAAATCCGTTGTCAGCTGTGCCGCAAGGCTGCCTTCCTCCTGAGAGCTTGCTCCAACATACGTGTCGATATAGACTGCAGAATAAGCATCTACCTTCATATTCAGGTTAACCACCGGTATTTCCCTGCTGCGTGCCTCTTTCAGGGAATCCAGCATTGACTTCGAATTTACAGGGCAGATAATCAGCACATCTACTTTATCATCGATAAGCTCGCGAATCTGCCGGTTCTGAAGCGATGCATCCCAGTCCGCATACTTCCAGATAAGCTGTATTCCTTTTTCCTCAGCCTGTTTCTGCATAATCTGATAGAGACGCACCTGATAGGCAGATTGATCAGACGCGATACTGACTCCGCAGACAGGGGGAGTCTCTCCTGTCTGAACATTCTGCACCTCGGAGGATTCCGCAGAGAGTCCCTTAGCAGATGCGGCATCCGATACAACCGGCGTACCGCATCCGCTGAACAGCACAATCACTGCAGCCAGGAGCAGCACAATCCACAGAACTTTAAAAATATCTGATTTTAAATTATCCGATGTCAAAATATCTGATTTAAATCTATCTGATTTCAGCTCTTCCTGCCCCATTGCTCTCCTTTTCTCTGTATCTTCATCATTCGCGTCTCCCTACGCATTACACAGAAGTGCTTTCCCTCATGTTAGTTGTTGATTGCTCCATATCTTCACGCGTTCGATGGCATGATACAGACGTATTTTCCCTCATGTGAATTGTTGATTGCTCCATATCTTCACGTGCTCGACGGCATTACACAGATGTGTTTTCCAACTTGTCAATATAAGGAATCCGGATCATCGCCAGGGTTCCTTTCCCGGGCTCTGACTGATAGCTGACGCCGTAGGAAGCACCATATTCCAGCTGTATTCTCTCATTCACGTTGAAGACACCGATCCCATTGCCTTTACCCTTGTCTTGTCGGCTGTTTTCCCTTTCTTCTTTACTTCCGGTCCCGTTCAGAATCTTCCCACACGTTTCTGCATCCATTCCCTTGCCGTCATCGCGGACGGTAAACAGCACATCTCTCCCGCTCCGGAACGCACGCACTTCCAGATGACATTTTCCGCGCTTTTCCTTGATTCCGTGATAAATACTGTTTTCCACCAGTGGCTGAACGATCAGCTTTACCGTAATGCATTTTTTAACCGCCTCCTCGGTAATGACCTGATAGTCGAATTTATCCTGATAGCGCATGGACTGAATGATCAGATAATTCCGGACATAATTCATCTCATCCTCTACCGTGATAAATTCCCGCCCCTTATTCAGGGATAACCTCATCAGACGCGCCAGCGCTTCTGTCATCGGGACGACATTGGGATCCTGAAGTTCTGCCATCCATATGATCGAATCCAGCGTATTGTAAAGGAAATGCGGGTTGATCTGTGCCTGAAGCGCCCGGAGCTCGTACTGCCTTTTTTTCCTCTGCTCCTCAATCAACTGAGAAGATAACTTGTCGATTCGTTCTGTCATCTGATTGAAATTCCGGACCAGCATTCCCAGCTCGTCATTGGTCTGAACCGGCATCTCCAGTCTTGTATTGTCAAGCGTAACAAGTTCCATCTTCTTCTGGAGAACAAGGATCGGGTCCACGACATGATTTAATAGAACATTCAGCAAAATCAGGATCGTTGAAAAAATGATCAGGACAACAATTTCCATCGGCAGGATCGAATTCCGTGCCGTAGCAAGAATACTGTCATGCGGCTGAAGATCGAGAATCGTCCACCCCGTCAACGGCTGGGTAACAGCAGCCATGTAGTATTTTTCACCACAAAGCTCAATCGGACGATAGCTGCTGCACAGTTTATTCTCCTGTTTTGCCTTGCGCAGAGCTTTCAACATGGCACGATTTATAATGCGGCTGTCAGAGTTTTTTTCGTAAATCAGCTCTCCCTTCGAGTTCAGAATACCAACCGTTTCATCTCCATTTACTGTAACATTGTCTACAATCTCAGAAAGACGATTCAGATTGAAGTTGATCTTGATAACGCCGAGGAATGCGCCGTCCTCCGAATTCCGGATCATCAGACTCAATGCCATTTCCCTGTCCGCACCGGTCATCTTGTCCGGACCTGTAATGCAGATGCCTCCGTACCGGTAAACCGCTTCCCGGTACCACTCTGAGGCAACCGGATCGGATTCGGCTTCATCTACGGTATAGATCGATCGCCGCAGCAGCAATCTGTCTTTTCCATAGATACTGATTACAGTTGTATCCGAACGGTTCTGCAGGTTCGCCTCCAGAAGCGCGTTAATGATCTCATTCTGATGAAGACTATCCGCATCCTTCGGCTGTCCTTCTCCTCCCTTATTCCGCACGCTTCGAAGATATTGCTGCAGATAATAATTGTAATTGCATTCATTTGCCAGCACCGACAGCTCGCTGATATAGGATTCAATATTCGTGTCCATGTTGTGTACAATATCCTCGGCATGAGATACCTGCACATGAGCGGAACGGCGGATTGAATTCTGGTAAATAAGGCCGGAGATCAGCACCATGAACGGAACAATGACAAATGTCAGGAACAGCAATATTTTCGGTTTTATCCCCATAAATATCCCCTCTCTCCTTCGTTCCATCCTATTTTTTTCCGCCTTTTCGAAAATCAGAAGGAGACATACCCGTATATTTCTTGAAGGCTACGCTGAAATAGTGCGTATTTTCAAAGCCGATTCGATCCGCAACCTCATACGCCTTGAGGTCTGTTCCCCGCAGCAGTTCCATCGCCTTCTCCATCCGCACATCTGTCAGGTATTTGATAAAATTCATTCCGGTTTCTTTCTTGAAGAGAGCGCTCAGATAGCCGGTACTTACGCCGACCTGATTCGCCGCAGTCGGAAGTGAAAAGCTGAGATCCATATAATGGGAATTCACACACTCTTTCACTTTGCGTATCAGGACCCTGCTGCTGGTATTCTCCGTCTTCCGGAAATCCTCTGCAGCTGTTATTGCAGCCTGCATAATTTCATTCAAAATACCCTCCAGCGATGACATCTGCGAGATCTCACTGTGCAGTCTCAGACACTGCTCCGTCGTCCGGGGCGTAATCTCGGAAAGTTCTGACAATTCCTTCAGGATATCGGTAACAATTTCAGAGAGAACAATCTTGACATTAATACCGGAAAGCTGCTTCTCATCTTTGATATACTGACGAATCCTGCGGATCGCATCCTGGATATCGGAATCTGTGCCGAATCGAATACTTCGAAGCAGGTCCTTCACTTCCTGTGCCGGATAACGGAACAGCATCGTATTCAGGCTCCCGTCACGGATATCATAAACTGCGTTCTCACCAAGCGAAAATCTGTACTCGCAGGCTCTTTTTGCAGATCGAAAGGAAACCGGAAGCTGATCCGGCCCGGATACCTCAACGCCCAGTCCGCCCGTCGCCTTTACATGAATGGTATTATCCAATGCTTTAAGAATAATCTCCATCACCTGGTAAGCAGTATTTCTGGGATCATCGCCGAGAATATCACAGCGGAACAGTATGACCAGCTTCTTGCTGAGATTTGATTCGAAGACATAATGTCTGCCGCCCAGACATTCCTGCGCTATATTTTTGCAGGAGAAAACATAGAGCGGCACATCCTCGTCTGCGATATTGTCCAGCCCGAGATTCAACAGTCCTACAATATAGGCATTTGAGGTAAAGTCGATGCCGGCGCTTCGGCACTGACGCACAAGCTGCTGTTTGTCGCCCTGATCCTCACAGACGATCTCATTCAGATACCGCGACCGGATAATTGGAAGATTCTTGGCTAATTGCGACCTCATCCTGTTAATGTACTGGCGATTCTCGTCTTCCTTCCGGATCCCCGCCATGATCTCGCTCATCTTTGCATAAAGATTCTTTGCTCCGATCGGCTTTAAAATATAGGAACACACCCCGAGATCGATACTCTGCCGCGCGTATTCGAAATCCTCATGTCCGGTAGCAATAACGACCGATATCCCGGGATAATCCCTGTGAAGAATTCCTGCCAGCTCAATGCCGTCCATAAAGGGCATGACTATGTCAGTCAGCACAAGGTTAATCGGCCGGCTGCGCACAATTTCGAGTGCTTCCTCTCCGTCCCCGGCTTCATATATCTGATCGATTCCAAGCGAGGTCCAGTCCACAATCCTTGCAATTCCACCCCGTATCAACGGTTCATCATCTACAATCAATAGCGAATACATCTTATCTCCCCATACATCAGCCGACATCCACATCCACCGTCAAATCGGCCATAAATGTGCATATATATTTTAATAATATCAGATTATTCTTCGTATACCATGCACAAAATCGCAATATTAGTATACGTTTTTTACATGCTGCAGTGTTCAAGAATTTCCCAGAATCGCCGTTCTTCACAAGACGGCTGAGCAGAGGAAATCATGAATTCTCCAAAATCGTCGCTCTTTACAGGACAGACGGGCGGAGAGAATCAAGAATTTCCAAAAATCGTCGCTCTTTACTACACAGCCGGGCGACGCATAGTCAGATTTGCTTCAGCATTACTCCTCCCATACATTTAGAATACAATCGCGCCATCCGCAAAATTGCGGAATTACGTATTCCCGAATCTGCGAAACTGTGGAACTTTCGCTTGTTTTCGTTGTCACTATTGACTGTAATCACGCCAAATGCTATGTTCATTCTTGTAAATATTACACAAATAATGCATAACTAAGGGAGGGTTTGCTATGCTTACAAAAAGAGAAAATTTGCTGGAAACAATTCACGGAGGTCACCCCGACAGATTTGTCAATCAGTTCGAGTTCCTCTCCATTATCATGAATGATCCGATCCGCGCCACCTATAAGGCACCGAAATACGGCGAACTCAATGTCACAAATCAGTGGGGAGTCACCCGTTCCTGGCCGGAGGGAACGCCCGGACCATTCCCGGTTCACGATGACGCGCATCGCCTTCTGAAGGATATCACAGAGTGGAGGGACATCGTTCACGCACCGTCACCGGTATTCCCGGAAGCAGCCTGGGAGCCTGCAATCGCCGCAGCCGAGGCTGTAGACCGCAAGGATAAATTCGTTTCGAACTTCCAGGCACCGGGTCTCTTCGAAAGTCTTCATTATTTCATGGGCATGGAGGATGCCATGATGAATTTCTATGAGGAGCCGGACGAGATGCACGACCTGATCAAATACCTCACCGAGTGGGAGCTTGACGCGGCAAGAGAGACCTGCGATCACCTTCATATCGATGCGGTATTCCACCATGACGACTGGGGAAGCCAGCGCTCCACCTTCTTCTCTCCGGCTATGTTTGAGGAGTTTTTCGTGGATGCCTACAAACAGATCTACGGATATTACAAGGAAAGAGGCGTGCAGCTGATCGTACATCATTCCGATTCCTACGCCGCGACATTGATTCCCGATATGATCGACATGGGCATCGATATCTGGCAGGGTGTCATGACCGGAAACGACATCCGCAAGTGCATCGACACCTACGGCGGCAAGATCTCCTTCATGGGCGGCATCGACTCCGCGACCGTTGATCATCCCGGCTGGACCAGACAGGAAGTCCATGATCAGGTCAGAAGAGCATGCGCGGAGTATGGCAAGCTGTACTATATTCCCTGTGCTTCTCAGGGCGGACCAATGAGCACCTTTGATGGCGTTTATCAGGCACTGACCGAGGAAATCGACAGCGCAAGCAAGGATATGTTCTGATACGGGATTTTTTGAGCAGAGAAGGGGGATTCTCTTATGGCTAAAAACACATCGTCCGCTCCGGATCATAAGCCGCTGAGCAGACAGTTGAAGGTTTTTTACGGCGTCGGTGACTTCGGCTTTAATCTGATGTCCAGTATTGAAAGCTATTACTTTAACTTTTTCCTGACAAACCTTGCACAGTTCGCGCTTCCGGTTGTAACCATGATCACGACGGTAGCCAGTACAGTTGACGCGCTCCTGTCCTGGATCTACGGAGCCATCATTAACAGCTCAAAGCCGATGAAGTGGGGCCGCTACCGCTCCTGGCTCGTTGCGATTCCGTGGATCGTGCCGTTCCTCTATGCGTTTCAGTTCGTCAAATTCGGGTCCGGCATTGGTTCCGCCGTCCTGATCATCGTGGCGGCAATCGCCAGCCATGTCTGCTGGAATTTCGCGTATGTGGCAAACGTATCCATGATCTCTGTCGCAGGAAAAACGCCGGAGGACCGTTCGCAGCTCGCCTCTACCAGAGCTGCCTGGTCCAATGCCTCCAAGGTTGTCTTTTCCTATGCCGCACCGGTCGTTGCTTCCGCAGCCGCTGGCGTCATCGGAAAGGTCAATATGTATGGCGGCGCTGCCTTCTGCTTCGGTGTATTGTTTGTTGTTCTTTACTTCGCGCATTTCAAGATGTTCGAAGGATACGAGAATACCGCCCAGGCAGCACAGGCAGACGCAAAGGCTTCCGCGAAGGACAAGACAAGCGGAAAGGATCTGCTCCGCGCGCTTGCGCAGAACCCGCCGCTGATCGCTCTACTGATCGCGGATCTCGCAAAGTTCATGTTCAACTTCATCTGCATGGGTTTTGCCAGCTACTACTTCCTGTATGTAGCCAACAACGCAAAGCTTACGCCGGTGTACATTCTGATCACCAACATATTCTGCATTGTCGGCGCCTATCTGAGCAAAACGCTCAGCAACCGTTTTTCCACCAGGAACACTACCATCGGCGTAATGGCGATCCAGGCAGTGATTCTGATCCTGGCCTTCTTCGGTCACAATAATGTCATGATGGTCATCATCCTGATGTCCGTATCCCTGTTCGGCTATGGCATCACCTACGCCTGCACTCCGGCCCTTTACGGCGATACCATCGTGTACAGTGAGTGGAAGACCGGAAAGAACGCCGCGGGATGGATCAGTGGCCTGCAGAATGTGCCGCTGAAGGTCTCCATCATGACCCGTGGCATCATCATCAGTGCCTGCCTCGCGGCCGGAGCATTCAGCCCAAAAATTGACCCGGCAGACGCAAGCAATCAGTTGAAGACCGCCATCAGTGCAGGATTCATGCTGATCCCGGCTATCGCACTGATCATTGCGGTTCTCTGCCTGACCTTCGGCTTCCGCCTGACAAAGGACAAGGTCGATCAGTATGCCGCGGAAATCGAGGCAAGGAAAAGAGCCTGACACGGGCACAAATTAAGACGCGGAAAAAGCCTGGCCGGCCACAAATTAAGACGGGAAAAAAGCCTGGCCCGGCCACAAATTAAGACGGGAAAAAGCCTGGCCCGGCCACAATCGCAACATTATAAAAATATGCTATAAAATATGGAGCGCCCTTCGGGGCGCTTTTTTTCTTACAATGTGTGACAGGAACCGCAGATCTGGTATACTGAAGCCAGGCAAAAACTGCACCGGACAGACACAGCAGACTTAATATTTTTAAATATTTCGAGAACACATTATATAAAATTATCGTATAACACCCAAACGACAAGGATAAAATCTATGAATAATCGAAGCACCGGTAAGAGCACCAATCCAACACAAAAATCCGACTCCTCCTGTTCTGAAACCTCCCGGTTTCCGTCCGGCTTCCACCCGCCTCTGCAGGTCATTGCAGATGCTCTGACTCTGGCCGGCATAGATTATCTTATTTCAGATACAACGGATGATTTGCGGTTTTCCGGGATCCGCATTTTCAGCAAAGAAACCATTACTGACGACAGCAAACCCGTCTCCGCACACATGTCACTCCGGAGCCGAAACCAGCAGTCTTCTACGACAGACGACACATCTGCTCCCGCACACATGTCACTCCAGAGCGGAAACCAGGACTCTGCAATGCAAGACGATACATCCGCTTCCGCTTCAAAGTACGTGTATCTGTGCCCGGAATCTGAATTAGACGGTCTCCCCGACGATTTTCTCTCCGGCAGGTCTTTCCTGCTTCTGTGCCGGGATCCGCACGCCTCGTTCCGCCGCTCCATGCCTGGGAGGATTTACATACGCGACAATCACAGCCTTCCGGAGATTCTCTCCCTGGTGCAGGATCTCTTTGATCGTTTTCACGAATGGGATCTGAAGATTCAGGAGGCATTTCTGCTCCAGACGCCCCTTCAGGAAATCTTTGACCTGAGCCAGACGATCTTCCGAAACCCAATCTTCCTGCATGACCGTGACTTTATTATCCTTGCGGAGTGCAATTACCCGGAGCAGAAGATGAAACGCGGACGGGACAGAAGAACCGGTCTTCCCATGGTGCAGATGGATCTGATCAACGATTTTCGCACCGATCCCGTCTATATCGATGGACTCAAAGAGCGCCATCCTGTAATGTATCCCTCCGAACAGACCGGATATCAGATTCTGTACCGGAACATCTGGCAGGGCGATATTTACCGGGGCAGGATTCTGGACCTTGAGGTTGACAGCAGAATTCTGCCCGGTGATTTTGCGGTTATTGATTATCTTGGAGAGCTCCTGGAGCATTTTCTGTATTCCGGCGATCTCAGAAAATTCAGCATCTCGGACGATACATACGAACTCATGGTCCGTCTGTGTGAGAAGGAAGAGACAGACGAGCAGCAGGTTCTGAGCTATCTCCGCTATCAGAACTGGAACCGGAACGACCGGTATGTTGTCATGCGGATCGTAACGCAGCAGAGGGATTTCAACATCATTTCCTCCTATGCGGTCCTTAACCAGATCAACACCATCCTGGCAGCCGGACGGGCGTTTTTTCATCAGGAGGGAATCACTCTTGTTGTGAACCTCTCATACGCGCACGAAAAAACCTCCGACGTCGTCAGTCGCCTCGCGGTGCCCATGCGGGACAGTCTTCTGAAAATCGGCGTCAGCTCCGAGCTCCGTGATTTTTTCCGGCTGGGCATTCTCTTCGACCAGGCCAATATTGCCCTGAACTTCGGGCTCTCCGGCAACAGCATGATCTGGTACTACTATTTTGATCAGTACATGCTCGATTATATGATCCGCTGCTCCACCGAAGACATGCCGGCGGAGCTTCTCTGCTCCGACGCCCTTCAAAAGCTTCTGGAATATGATCAGAAAAACCACACTGCGCTTGCGCATACCCTGGAAGCATATCTGCTTCATGACCGGAATGTCCTGCAGACCTCAAAGGAGCTGTACATTCACCGGAGCACCCTCTCCTACCGGCTGGAGAAGATCCGCCGGCTGATCAGCATCAACCTCGACGACCCGAAGGAGCGCATCAAGCTTCTGCTCTCCTATTACATGCTCGGGATGCTGCATGAGTAATGTTACGTTTTTATACCCGTTATACACGGTGACTACCCGCTTCTGACCGATCCTGTGCGCCCGGTGGCCTTCATCGATCAGCGTATGGATCAGATCCATAACCGCCTCTCTCTTGGCGGATTCCCCCTTATATCCATCAAAGCACAGCGACAGGTCGCAGCAGAAGAGCTTCTGCTGCTCCTTCCCCATCTGCACATAGCGGACTTCCTCCAGCTTATCCGGAAGATCCTTCAGCACGTCCTTCTTGACTCTGAGGGTCACTATCATGACAATCCATGAGTGAAAAATATTAATTTATATTTTATGCAATTTGATTGACAAAAATCATTTTGAGTGATATTCTGAGAATGCAAGAAAAACAACAGCAAAGGTTACCGCAATCAGGAGGACAGGACATGTACGATTATGATGTGATATTTATCGGAGCCGGCCATGCGAGCTGGCATGCAGCAATGATTTTGCTTCAGGCAGGCAAGAAGATGGCTTTTGTAGAGAGAGATGTCGTCGGAGGAACCTGCACCAACTACGGATGCAATGCCAAGATTCTTCTTGACACGCCCTTCAATTATCTGGACGGTCTGAAGCGGTATCAGGGCATCGGTATTTCCGAGCTTCCGAAGCCGGACTGGACAAGTCTGATGAATTACAAGAAGAAAGTAATTTCTCCGCTCAATAAAATTATGGAAGGTATGTTCGAAAACGCACATATGCCGGTCATTCACGGAAACGGAAAACTCGTGGATGCGCATACCGTTGATGTCGACGGCAGAAAGATTACCGCTGAGAACATTGTGATCGGCACCGGTGAGCATGCCATGAAGCAGAATATTCCGGGTAAGGAATATATCCACGACAGCAGAGATTTTCTGGATCTGGACAGCTTCCCCGCACGTATCGCCTTCATCGGCGGCGGAATCATCGCCATGGAATTTGCTTCCATAGCCGTACAGATGGGTGCTCAGACCACAGTGATCGAATACACTGACCGGGTGCTCCGCATGTACCCTGAAAAATATGTAGGCCGTGTGGTAGACAAAATGAAAGCCGCAGGTGCCTCCTTCCTTCTGAATCATGAAGTGAAAGAGATCTCAAAGAAGGGAAGCTCCTATGTTCTGACCTTTGCTGACGGATCCACCCTCGAGACCGACTATGTCCTTGAAGCCACAGGACGCGCGGCAAATACGGAAAATCTCGGGCTTGAGGATCTTGGCATCTCCTATTCGAGAAGGGGCATTCAGGTGGACGACCACATGAGAACCTCCGTACCGAATATTTATGCCTCCGGGGACTGTGTAGACAAACGGATTCCGAAGCTGACCCCGACGGCAACCTTTGAGTCCAATTATATCGCCACTCAGATACTCGGAATCAATCCGAATCCGATTCAGTATCCGGTCATCCCGAATCTGGTGTTCACTCTTCCGAGAATCTCTCAGGTGGGTGTAACGCTGGAACAGGCCGAGGCACAGCCGGATGTATATGACATCGAGGTCGCGGAATTCGGCAAACGTCTTCTCTTCGAAGCAAAGAACCAGCCGGATGCCGAGTTCACCTTTATCTTTAATAAGAAGCGCGAGCTTGTAGGCGGAGCTTTTTACGGAGAGGACGCCGGCACAAATGCCGATATCGCCGCTCTCATCATCAATCAGAAGCTCACCGGCATGCAGCTCAACCAGATGATCTTTACCTTCCCGACCGAATCACAGGCGCTTCTGAACCTCCTGACACCTCTGATGCTGAAGAAGGTTTGAACTGATCATTAATTTCTCAATAAAAATGTGCAAAAGCGGCACAGAACTTCTGCGCCGCTTCCATAAATGATTCTTTTTCAATGCTTCCATTCTTCCGGAATCAGAAGGTTATCTCACGCTCACAGAGCATCTCAGCCACTGATCTCACGTTCGCGCATCATTTCAGAAGCTGATTCCACGTTCCCGGAGCATCTCCTCAACGGCTTCAACCGCCTCATATACCATCGCGTCACAGTGCGGCTTCTTCTCTCCTGGCGTCCGGACTTCCGCCGCCAGAAGATCCCTGCACTGTGTACGTCCCTCATGTCTGCCCGCAATCCGCCGCATGAGCTCGACAGCAATACCGGAATCACCGGCTCCGCACAATCCCAGCGCCATCAGTCCTCCGGTGATCGCGCCGCAGGTCAGCCCCGCCTGCATTCCCGACCCGAAATTCTGCGCAATCGCGTTTGCCTGATCCGCCGTCAGTCCTTTTCTCTCCGCAAACGGAATGAAAACCGCCTGCGCACAGTTATAGTGCCGGTCCGCAGCATCCCTGAGTTCATGACTTCTCTTCAATATCTCATCCATGTCTTTTGCCTCCGTAATCTTTCTTCCACAGCTTTTTCTTCTGCAATTTTTTCTTCCACAGCTTCTGCTCCCCAGAATTTCCCCGGCTTTACAGATGCAACAATATTATAACATCTTTTCCCCGGCACAGTACCGCTTCAGCATGTGAATATTCCGGCGTGGCGGAGCATGATAAACTCGATCGCGATTGCCGTCATCGTACTTGTCAAAACATATAAATATTCCCATTCAGCGGAATATAGTGAACGCTCTTTTAATTTAAGCAGAGTCAGGCAGCGCAAATCATGATTTCCTCATCTCCTCAATATCACCGCCCGCGGCAGGATTTTTTGAAAACGGTTTGAAGGCAGTTCGAAATTTAAATATCCGTGGCAGTTCGGAATTTTAAATATCCGTTGACAAGCGTATGCAAACGTGATAAGGTCTTTTCAACATAAACATATATTTCATATCAGATATGTATGAAATACAGATCTGGTATGTGACTCAGGAAGGAATGACCGTCCATGCAGAACATTAAACCACAGGATCATATCGATATCGCCGCTGCCGTTCCTTACATTTTAGACGAGGAATATCAGGGATACAATACCGCTCCACTCACCCGGGAGGAGAAAGAAATCGGGGAAAAGTTCCAGATGCCAGAGGTTGGGGTCCGCCTCATTGACTTCTTTTTTACAGAGGAGGATCGGAAGTTTATTCTATCCTTTGACGGAACTCCGGTTTCCTATCGTTCTCTCGATCCCGGATACGCGGCGGATGCCTTTCGGAGAGGCGTTCTGGCCAGGGTCCGCAGGGACGATACTCCGGAGGATCCGGACGCCGCTGCAGACCCGGATTATGACTACACGCTGAACAACTTCTACGGGATGCTGGATGTCCTGAGCGTCAGCGAAACCCGCCGCTATCACACCCTTCCCGCAGATCTCCGGGTAAAGCTGGATCAGTGGTACTTCGATGAATACGAGAAAAGTCTGGATCCCGATCCACGGGTAAGACCGACCACTGACGAAATCATATCTCTGCAGGAGATGCTCGATTTCATTGACCAGGAGGAACGGCCCCTTTACCTTGCCCGCTGTGACTGTAAATGCCTGGGCGGGCAGGCAGAGGATCCTACCAACACCTGCATCAATTTTGTTCACGGAGACAACAGCTTCGTCACACGGAAAATCTCGGACCGCATCACCAAAGAGCAGGCGAAGCAGATCATCCGCGATGCTGACAAAGCAGGGCTCGTACACACCATCAGCGACCACGGCATCTGCAACTGCAACGCGACAGACTGCTATCTCTTCCGGGTGCAGCGCGACCGCAGGAGCGTCGGCTTCTGGCCGAAAGCGCCGCACATCATATCCTATGACGCAAACCCCTGCATCGGATGCGGGCGGTGCGTCAAGCGCTGCCGGTTCGATGTCATCTCTATGACGGGACGCGGCAAGAATGCCTCCCTGTCCTTCCGGATGGACGAATGCAACGGATGCGGCATCTGTGCCAGCACCTGCCCGGCTGACGCCCTGCATCTGGTGCCCAGAAAGACCCCGGCACACACACACCAGGGCCCCGCAGAAACATGAATTCCTCAGAAATGGGGGCCCGCAAAAGATGGGAAAAAATGGTTCTGAGTAGTTCCAATACAAATTAAACTCCAAGACAGAATAAATATATTGCAGAAGGAGAAAACGAAATGAGTTACGAGGCTTTTAATGACGATACCCTTGGCTTTACCACAAGGCAGCTGCACGCAGGCTACGACCCCTCACAGCATTTTCTGTCCAAGGCGGTTCCCATCTATCAGACCGCTGCCTTTGAGCTTGGCAGCTACGAGCGCTGCCTCCGCTTATTTAAATATGAAGAAGAAGGAGATTCCTACGTACGTTTTTCGAACCCCACCAACCGCGTACTCGAGAAACGCCTGACCTCTCTGGAGGGAGGAAGCGCTGCGGTTTCCCTGGCCTCCGGCATGGCGGCCATCTCCGATACCTTCCTGACCCTTGCGCACCAGGGTGACAATATCGTCTCCGTTCCGACTCTGTACGGCGGCACCACCACCCTTCTTCAGAAGACTCTGCCACAATACGGCATCGAGGGCCGCTTCATCGAAGACGAGACTGACATCGATTCCTACCGGAACTATATAGACGACCGCACCAAAGCCATCTATATCGAAGCTCTCGGAAATCCCGGAATGAATGTTCTGGACGTGGACCGCATCACTGCACTTGCTCATTCCTACGGCATTCCGGTTGTCATCGACAATACCTTCGCGACTCCTTATCTGTTCCGGCCATTCGAACACGGCGTTGACATCGTCTGCTACTCGGCAACCAAGTACCTGTCCGGTCACGGTGTAAATATCGCCGGAATCGTGGTGGAAAGCGGAAAGTTCAACTATCTGAACGGTCGTTTCCCGGAGTTTGAAACCTTTTACAATGACTTTAAGGACTGGATCGATGAAGAAACCCTGAAGCGCGAGATGTTTACGAAGCGCCTCCGGATCACATATCTCACCGATCTCGGCGCGCACATGAGCCCGCAGACAGCCTTCTATGTCCTGCAGGGCATGGAGACTCTCTCCCTTCGCATGGAGCGTCACGTGTCAAACGCCGGTAAGCTCGCGGCTTTTCTAGAGAATCATCCGGCAGTCACAGAGGTCCTGTATCCCGGTCTGGAATCCAGCCCCTACCACAGTCTTGCCGAAAAATATTTCCCAAAGGGGCCGGGAGCAATCATGTCCATCCGGGTAAAGGGAGGACAGGAGGCCGCCCTCCGCACCCTGAAGGCGGTCCGTATCTTCGACTACATGACAAATGTCGGCGACGCCAAATCGCTGATCGTACACCCCGCGTCCTCCACGCATTTCGGGCATTCCCCGGAAGAAAACGCAAAGGCAGGCGTCTATCCAGACTCTCTCCGGCTGTCCGTCGGCATTGAAGACATTGACGACCTGATCCGGGACATGGATCAGGCACTGAATCAGTCACAGCATCTGTAACTTTGCAAAATTCCACACAATGAAAGGAGCATCCCATGAAAAAAAATATCCTCTCCCGCACTCTTCTCCTCACTCTGGCCGCAGGCATCACGATACTCACCGGCTGCGGAAGCAGCCAATTCAGCACCCAGAGTTCCTCCGGCGCCGGCTCCTCTTCCGTATCCTCTGACTCAGCGTCAGCCACTGTCAAGTCCGGCAAGGCGAAAGAGGGAACCGTGCGCATCGGCTCTAAGGATTTCACGGAAAATGAAGTTGTCGCTGAAATCTATGCACTCGCACTCGAAGACGCCGGCTATAAGGTGCAGCGGACCTTCGACATCTCATCCTCTCTGATTCACACCAGCCTGATCAGCGATGATATCGACCTCTACCCCGAGTATACCGGAACCGGGCTGATTTCTATCCTGAAAGAGGATCCGATCACCGATCCCCAGAAGGTATATGACGAGGTAAAAAAGCAATATGCCGACAGGTTCGATGTAACCTGGCTTGACTACGCGCCGGGAAACGACGGCCAGGGTCTTTTCATCAGCAAGGAAGCCTCAGACAAGTACGGCATCACAACGATCTCCGAGCTTCAGAAGCATGCCTCCGAGCTGAATTTTGCATCACAGGGCGAATTTGACCAGCGAGAGGACGGACTTCCAAGATTAAACGACGTATATGGTGAATTCAAATTCAAATCCACAAAGGTATACGATAACAGTCTGAAGTATCAGGTCGTAGCAAGCGGCGAAGCCGATGTAGCCCCAGCCTACACTACAGAGGGCGCGCTCTCCGAGACCGACAAATACGTTCTTCTGGACGACGACAAGCAGGCATGGCCACCCTACAACCTGGCTCCTGTCGTACGAAACGATGCCCTCTCTCTTAATCCGGAGATTGCAGACACTTTGAACGCCGTCGACAAGACCCTCACCACTGAAGTTCTCACAAAGCTCAACGCCGAGGTGGACATCGAGAAGAAGGAATATGAGGATGTCGCGAAATCCTACTACGACAGCATTGCAGACAGCATCCCGGCAGCTGCTTCCGGCAGCTCCTCAAGCAGTGTTTCCTGAATCCGGGCGCACCCACTTGTCTGCCTGAAGCAGAAGCAGCTGCACGAACTGCTCCATTGGTCTGTCTCGGGCAGCTTCACACAACTGCCCCATTGCTTTGCAGGAAAGCGCTTCACGCACCGCTCCATTGATCTGTCTCAGGCAGCTTCACACAACTGCCCCATTTGAGATTTGTGAGGAAGAAAATGAAAGCCATCCAATATCAGAATATATCAAAAAAATATCCGGGTTCCGATGTCCTGTCCGTAAATCACGTATCCGCCGAGATCCGGGAAGGTGAGTTTATCACCATCCTGGGGTCCTCCGGCTGCGGAAAGACCACCCTCCTCAAGATGACCAACCGTCTGATCGAGCCGAGCGAAGGCAAAATCATCCTCTTTGGAGAAGACATCTCTACGGTAAATCCAATCGTGGTGCGCCGCCGCATGGGCTATGTCATCCAGCAGGTTGGGCTTTTCCCGCACATGACCATCGAACAGAACATCGGCATCATTCCTCAGCTTGAGAAATGGGACCGCTCGAAAATTCACGACCGGGTCACGGAGCTTCTCAATCTGGTCGACCTCGATCCCGAAATCTACCGGAACCGCTATCCTTCCCAGCTTTCCGGAGGACAGCAACAAAGAATCGGTCTCGCCAGAGCGCTGGTAACCAATCCGAAGATCATGCTTCTCGACGAGCCCTTCGGAGCGATCGATGCCATTACCCGTCTTAATCTTCAGAATGAATTGAAACGGATTCATCAGGAGACAAGCCGCACCTTTCTCCTGGTCACCCATGATATCAATGAGGCCTTCCGTCTCGGAAACCGCGTCATGATCATGGACCGGGGAAAGCTGCTGCAGTTTGATACACCGCAGGAAATCGTTCGTCATCCCGAAGACCCCTTTGTAGAGACTCTGATCTCCTCCGCGCGCGAGCAGGAAGACTTCTGGAAGGATGTGATGAAATGATACGCTATCTTATTTCCAATCCGGATAAGATCCTGATCCCTCTCGCAAGACACCTGGAAATCGTCCTCATCACACTCGCGATCTCCGTGCTTCTCGCGGCAATCCTTACGGTGCTCTCCGTGGAGATTCCAAAGCTCGGCTCACTTCTGGTACAGATTTTTTCTCTGATCTACTCCATCCCTTCCATGGCGCTGTTTGCGCTCTTAATACCGCTCACCGGCCTCGGAATGCCCTCGGCAGTGACTGTGCTTGTCATCTACAACCAGTACCTGCTCCTGCGCAACTTCCTGACCGGTCTGGACGAGGTGGACACCGGAATCCGCGAAGCCGCCCGCGGAATCGGCATGACAAAGCTCCAGATTCTGCGCCGCATTCAGCTTCCTCTGGCCCGTCCCGCGATTTTCGCAGGCATCCGCCTCGCCATGGTATCGACGATCGGAATCGCCACCATCGCCTCCTGCATCAACGCCGGAGGCCTCGGCGACCTGCTTTTTTCCGGCATGCGCACACAGAACGTCGTCAAGATTCTCTGGGGAAGTGTACTCTCCGCAGGCCTGGCCGTCGCAATGGATGTTCTTCTCAAGCTCGGTGAAAAACGAACGGCAGGGAATTTCCAGGCGCGGCAGGCATCCGGGAGTCAGAATATCGAAAGGGAAAGGAGTGATCAGAAATGATTAAGGGAATGATCTTATACATACAGCAGAACACTTCTCAGATTCTGCTCCAGATCCGGCAGCATCTCCTCGTGAGTCTTCTGTCCCTTGCCATCGCAGCTGCAATCGGTATTCCCCTCGGATATCTGGCTTCGAAGTCTGTAAAAAAGGAGCAGATCATCTCCGCCCCCTTCCAGATCCTCCGCGTCGTGCCTTCCCTTGCGCTTCTTTTTCTCCTCATTCCTGTCATGGGAACCGGTATCCGTCCAGCCGTTACTGCGCTCACGATCCTCGCGGTTCCTCCGGTTCTCCTGAACACCATCGTGGGATTTTCCGGAGTCCCGGATTTCATGCTGGAATGTGCCGCCGGAATCGGAATGACTGCCCGGGAACAATTCTGGCATGTCCGCGTTCCCCAGGCACTCCCCATGATCCTCGCGGGGATCCGGACCAGCCTCGTGGAAGTCATCGCCAGCGCTACTCTTGCGGCGATGATCGGAGCCGGCGGACTCGGAGAAATCATCTTCACCGGCCTGGGACTCTTCCGGTCTGATATTCTTCTCACCGGCGGACTCCTCGTAGCCCTTCTCTCCCTCGGCTCCGGCCTGGTCTTCGACCTGATCCGGCGGGCCGTGCTGCACTACCGCTATGTCTGATACAAAAACTCTGGAGTTAGTTACTTTGGAGTTGGCTATCTCCAGACAAATAATTTTTTAGGGAGTGGAGAGTGAATTTTCTGAGATTACGGCAAATAATGATTTCCGCCTCCTACAGCAGGCGATCTTTCATTACTCCTGCGATAAGGCGGTTAATACTCCAGAAAATTGTGCCGTATCCCACACTTACTGCCGTGATGATTCCTACCTGGATTCCCGGATACTACTGAACAAACAACGCAACGTTGAACGAGATAAAACACGCTGCGCGAGTTTTATCTCGCTATCGCGACGCTCGCCGCACACGAATACTTCGCATTCGGCTGCGGCTCACTGTTCGCGTAAAAAAACACAGCCGGCTCTCAACCGGCTGTGTTTTAACCAGGGATCAAAATCCCTGATCTTCGATTTCATTTATTCTTTTCCGCTTTCCTTGCTTTTTCTTCCTCTGCATCCGCTGCATTTGCCTTCGCCCGGAAGGCTGCTCCGGGATCGTGTCTGCGAAGATAGAGCAGAATGATGATTCCCGCCGCAACCGTAAACAGTCCGATGAACTGAGAGGTTGACAGTGGCCCGACCTGTCCGCGGATCAGATCACCTCTCCAGAACTCCACGATGAAACGTCCGATGCTGTAGAGTGTCAGATACCATCCGGCAAGCTCTCCCTCTTTCTTCTTCCACTTCTTGTCATACAAAACCAGAAAAGCGAAAAGCAGAAAGTCGCCCGCGCTCATGATCAGCTCGGTCGGCACCAGGTGCACGCCATTCGGTGCGTAATCCGAATGCGTGAATTCCAGATACAGCGGGCCATTGGTCTCCACGCCATAGCAGCACCCCGCGAAAAAGCATCCGATCCGTCCGAAGCCCTGTGCAAGGGCAACTGCCGGGAAGGCTACATCAAAATACAGCCAGACATTCAGCTTCTGCCACTTGCAGTAGAGGATGCCGCCGAGAAGTCCTCCCAGCAGTCCTCCGAAGATCACCCAGCCGTTTGAAATCGCGTCACTCAGGGTCAGTGTTCCGGACACAAGTTCCGGAATAATCGTTATGATATACAAAATCTTTGAACACAGGAAGCCAAAAACCACGCAGGCAATGACCAGTCCGAAGATTTTATCCCTCTCTCTGGCGGTCATGCCCTTCTGCTTCGCTCTGTGTTCCGCGAGAAAATATGCGCAGATAATTCCGATCCCGATCATCAGACCGTAGGTGTGTACCGTAACCGGTCCGATTGAGAATAAATCGTTGTACAATTCTGTCCGTTCCTTTCTCTCCGTATATGCCTGCTGCCCGATGCCGCAAACCTACTGATAACCGGCCTCGTCGGTCTGCCGCGGCGTTCACCTCACTGTTTCACACTTTGTGTGAGCGGATGTGACTTATTGCCCGGAGGAAGATACCGCAGAGCTGCCCGAGGTTGCCGCAGAGGATGCTGCTGCGCTGCTGCCCGAGGTTGCCGCTGAGGATGATGTTACAGAACTTCCTGATACAGCAGAAGATGACGATACAGATGAGGAAGCTACCAGCTCGGTATAAGCATCGGTGTCATTCACCTCAAGCTTCTTCCACGGGCTTTCCTCAACGACCTGTACGGCGTCCTTCCACTCCTGAAGCTTCTTGTTATAATTGGTCTGCTTTCTCTGCGATACGATGTCCTGTTTCTTGCTCTCGGTCGCATCCTTATCGAAGGTCTTGTCCATTCTCACCAGGTAGTAGTAATCCCCGGTGTCGATCACTCCGTCATAGATCTCTCCATCAGAAAGGCTGTTCGCCGCGTCAATGACTGAATCCGGCATTACCGTGTCATCCGCGCCGTAGGAGTAGGTGGTGCACGCGATATTGGTGCTGTCCAGGTTGCTTGCCATCGTCTTCATATCGGCATTCGCGACATCGCCGCTGTCCTTTACCTGCGTCAGAAGCTCTTCCAGCTCCTTCTTGTAGGTGGCCTTCTCATCATCCGTGGCATCTGTCGTCGTACCCGTACTGCTGTCCGTCTTGGTCAGCGCAATACGCGCATACGTAATACTCGACTGCTTCGCCTCATCATCCGTGACGTTTGTATCCGTGTCTGCCGTCATCGGCTCAAACATCAGCTGCTGATAAGTCTGGAGCTCCAGAACCTCCTTGATGTTATCCTGAGAAACTCCCATCTTGTCCAGCTTCTTCTGGTTCTTCTCATAGGTCGTCTTCGCCGCGTCCTCGATCTGTGTCGCCAGCTCGTCCGGAATGGTTACGCTGTAATCCGAAGCGTGCGCGCGCAGCAGAACATCCTGAACGATCGTGTCCTTGACGGAGTTCTTGAGGTTATCTCCATACGTCATGGCATCCTGTGAACTGGTTGCCGCTGAATACTGGTTGCTCCAGAACGTACCGGAAGACAGTCCATACTGCTTCAGCATATAGGTCGTGGATGCCTGCTGATATCTCAGGAAAAAACCAGCCGTACCGAGGCTGACCTTCTCGTCTCCAACTGCCAGGGCAGTCTTTGTGCCGTCAACTTTTCCGCATCCCGCAAATACAGAGACCATCATAGCCATCGCCAGAACTCCGCACAGAGATGCCTTCTTAAACTTGTTCATTACCGATTCCTCCGAATCATCCATACTTAATCGAACCTTTCACACGTAACGGATAAGGCAATGATTTCAAAACCCCTGCCTTTTATTCCTGCTGTGAAAAGTAACACTATTCCGGCGCCCATCTTCCACGGCACCAATGTTTAAATTATATACTCAATGCCGAAGCAGGGCAACTTGAAATTCCACATTTCACAACCGCCCTGCATCGAAGCGGATTCTTCTGCAGCTTCTCTGCAAAATTCGTTAATACTCACTCTGCGAACCTTTTCCCGCATCGAGCCGGATCCTTCTGCAGCTTCTCTGCAAAATTCATCAATGCTCATTCTGCGAACCTTCTCCCGCATCGAGCTGAATCCTTCTGCAGCCTCTCTGCAGAATTCGTTAATGCTCATTCTGCGCACTGTCCCCCGCATCGAGCCGGATTTTCTGCAGTTCCTCTGTAAAGGCAGTCATCGCCTTCCGGATCCTCTCAAAACGTCTGTCGGATGCCTTCCGCAGGACATAAGAGAAGTAAGGCTTTGCCCCCGCCTTGAAGAAGAGACGGTTCCGGAACTGCTCTTGCTCCAGAATTCCCGGAATCTTCGCGGCATTGATCCCAGCCTGCGGGTAAAGAGTGATCCGGACCTCATCTCTGGTCTGCTTGATCTCGGAGATATAAGCCCTGTGCGCCTCTGCCTTCAGGAGCGCCACGCTGACAAGATTCATGACCGACTCCGGCGGTTCTCCGTAACGGTCCAGAAGCTCGCTGATCATCTCATCCGCCTCCTCATGCGTCTCAATGCCCGCGATTCTCTTATAGATATCCAGCTTCTGTCCCTCCTCCGGGATGTAACTCTCCGGAATAAAGGCATCCACGGACAGATCTATCGTCGTCTCGAAGTCCGCTTCTTCTTTTCCTCCCTTCGCCTCACGGACAGCCTCATTGAGCATTTTGCAGTACAGATCGTAGCCGACCGACTCCATGTGGCCGGACTGCTCCGCTCCCAGAAGATTTCCGGCGCCGCGGATCTCCAGATCCCGCATGGCGATCTTCACACCGCTTCCGAGCTCCGTGAACTCACGGATCGCGTGAAGCCGCTTCTCCGCATCCTCCCTGAGCATCTTGTTCCTGCGATACATCAGAAACGCATAGGCGTTTCGATTCGACCTTCCGACCCTCCCGCGAAGCTGATACAGCTGCGAAAGTCCCAGCCGGTCCGCGTCGCAGACGATCAGTGTGTTGACATTTGAGATATCCATTCCGGTCTCAATGATCGTCGTGGACACCAGCACGTCAATATCGCCGTTGATGAACTGGTACATGATTTTTTCCAGCTCATTCTCCTTCATCTTCCCGTGCGCATAGGCCACAGAGGCATCCGGCACCAGTTCCTGAATCCTTGCCGCCATATCCGCGATCCCGTTCACGCGGTTGTAGACAAAAAATACTTGACCGTCTCTGGCAAGTTCCCGGCTGATCGCCTCCCTCACCAGTTCCTCGTCATATTCCATCACGTAGGTCTGGATCGGCATGCGGTCCAGCGGCGGCTCCTCCAGAACACTCATGTCCCGGATGCCGATCAGGCTCATATGGAGCGTCCTCGGTATCGGCGTCGCCGTCAGGGTAAGCACATCCACGTTCCGCTTCATCTGCTTGATTTTTTCCTTATGGGTCACACCGAACCGCTGCTCCTCATCGACGATCAGCAGTCCGAGATCCTTGAACGTGATATCCTTCGACAGCACGCGATGGGTTCCGATCAGAATGTCCACCATTCCCTTGCGAACCGCCTCAATGGTCTTCTTCTGCTGGGCATTTGTCCGGAAACGGCTCAGCATATCGATCCGGACAGGAAAATCCTTCATCCGCTGGGTAAAGGTATTAAAATGCTGCTGCGCAAGTATTGTCGTCGGACACAGGAGAACGACCTGCTTGTTCTCCTGCACAGCCTTGAAGGCGGCGCGGATCGCGATCTCGGTCTTCCCGTAGCCGACGTCGCCGCAGATCAGGCGGTCCATGGCCTTGCTGCTCTCCATATCCCGCTTCGTGTCCTCGATTGCCTGAAGCTGATCCTCCGTCTCTTCGAACGGGAACATCTCCTCAAACTCTCTCTGCCACTCCGTGTCCGGTCCGTACTGATACCCCTCCGTTCTCTCACGGGAGGCATACAGAGCCACCAGCTCCTTCGCGATATTTTTTACCGCGCCCCGGACCCTGCTCCTGGTCTTTGACCATTCCCTGCCTCCGAGCGTATTGATTTTGGCTTTTCTTCCGCTTCCGGCTTCTCCCCCGGAATACTTCTGCAGGGAGTCCAGCTGCGTGGCGAGCACGTAGAGATTGCTTCCGCCCGCGTATTCGATCTTGATATAATCCTTCGCGACACGGTCGACAACCACCTTCTCGATTCCCCGGTAGATGCCCAGACCATGGTTCTCGTGCACCACATAATCTCCGACGGTGAGATCCGCAAAGCTCCGGATCTTCCCGGCGCCGCTGCTGTCGGCTTTTTTTCTCCGCTTCCTGCGTTTTTCCGCTCCAAAGATATCCGACTCCGTGATGAGCACAAACTTCTGCAGCGGATATTCAAATCCCCTGCCGATATTTCCCCTGGTGACCATGATCTCATCCGCGGAGATCTCACGGTCCGCATCCTCACTGAAAAAAGCCGGAAGCCCTTCTTCTACGAGATTCTCCGCAAGTCTTTTTCCTCTCGTCCTCGAAGCGGACAGCAGCACCGCCCGATAATGATTTTTCCGGTAATTCTTCAGATCATTGACCAGCATCGGAAACTGGTTGTTGTAGGAGCTGACCGACCGCACGGTCACTGAAACCCGCTCCCCGATCTCCAGAGGGAGGTGATGCTGTTCCATCAACGACAGAACCACACAGCTCTTCCGGCTGAGATTATAGCCCAGCTGCTCTTCCGTCAGCATGCGGTTCGCCTCAAGACTGGTTATCCGCCCCTCCTCGATCCGGTGCTTCATCGCCTCCTGATACTCACCGGCAATCGCCCCGGCGTTCTCAAACAGTCTCGCTGGCTCATCCAGGAAAAAAACGCTTCCCTCGGGGAAGTAGTCGATGAAGGTATCCGTCAGTCTCCGGTAAAATGCTCTCGCCTTCTCCGCCCGCTGACCGGCTCCGCCGCTTTCCTCGCGAAGCGCATCATCGTCCCGTCCGATTTCCTCAATGGCCGGATAAATCGTGATCTCCTCCAGGTTGCTGTCGATGGATCTCTGTGTCTCCGCGTCAAAGCTGCGGATCGAATCCACCTGATTGTCCCACAGCTCAATCCGCCACGGATCCTCTTCCGTCAGCGGAAAGACATCAATGATATCTCCACGGACAGCGAACTGCCCCGACGCCTCCGTCTGGCCGACTCTCTCATATCCCATCTCCGTAAGACTGCGGCTCAGCTCCTGAATGTCAATCTCACTGTCGCTCCGGATCGTCACGGCAGCTTTTCGGAGCACGTCAAGAGGCAGAAGATAGTCCATGCATCCCCCTGTCGAGGTAATCACCATGACATTCTTCTGCTCAATCAGCGCTTTTATCACCTGCATCCTCTGTTTTGTCAGCAGGTTTCCCGATACATCCGCCTGGTAGAAAATCAGGTCTCTTCTCGGAAAATACATGACATCCGGATTGAAGAGTCTGAAATCCTCGTACAGCGCCCTTGCCTTCAGCTCATTCTCCGCAATCAGCAGAGCAGCCGGCCTTCCCTCGGCGAGCCCCGCAGCAATATGCGCCTTCTGAGAATCCAGACAGCCGGAAATCTCAATTGCTTTGCCGTCGGATCCGATCTTCTTCTTCAGATCCTCGAAACCGGCCATCATCTCCAGCGGCTGTTTCAATGCCTCAATCATACTGTTCTTCTCTTTCTCTTTTGTCCATTCGTTCGTTCTGTCACCCGGCGGCAATACTTCAAGCGCTGCGATCCTATGGATCGCAATGACGGCTGTATCCTTCAGCCCCATCAGACAGCGATACTGCAGGCGCTGCGATTCTATGAATCGCAATGACAGCTGTAACTTTCTGTTCCCGGCAGCGATACATCCGCCCGGGCTGTACGATACATGTCTCAGCCGTTATACACGTTAAATCCCCTCCGCCTTTTTGCGGTTCTGATTGTATTTCCCCATTGCCTTGTCAATATCGCCCTGCAGAATCATCTCGACCGCATCCGCGGCATCCCGGATCGACGCATCAACCGTCTCTCTCACCGATCCGGGAAAAGGAGCCAGAACGTAATCCGCCAGATCCCAGTGCTCCGGCTTTGCACCGATCCCCACACGGATTCGCGCGAACCGGTCGGTTCCGAGACACTGAATAATATTCTTCATCCCATTATGGCCCCCGGCGCTCCCCTTCTTCCGGATTCGCAGCTGACCGGGCTCCAGGTCGATGTCATCATATATGACGATCAGCTGTGTCTCCGGATCAATTTTGTAGTAATGCACATACTCCTGTATGGCCTCACCGGACAGATTCATATAGGTAAGAGGCTTGATCAGGATTGCCTTTTCTCCGCCAATCACGGCCTTGCCGTACATAGCCTTCATCGAAAGCCCTGAGGACGGCACATTATAACGGTCCGCCAGCTCGGTGATGACGTCAAAACCCATGTTGTGCTTCGTACCGTCATATTTTCTTCCCGGATTTCCCAGTCCTGCTATCAGATACATAATTTTCTCCCCGAATTTCCCAGCCCTGCTGTCAGATACATGATTTTCTCCCCGAATTTCCCAGTCCTGCTGTCAGATACATAATTTTCTCCCCGGATTTCCCAGTCCTGCTGTCAGATACATAATTTTCTCCCCGGATTTCCCAGCCCTGCTGTCAGATACACGATTTTCTCCCTGTTTCTTCACAATACAGACACAGCCGGCAGCCCGCCAGAAGCGGGTCCCCGGTTCATGTCTGTAAGCTGTTCTTTTTCGTCGGATCACACAGACAGCTGAAGGCTCATGTCTGTACTCTTCCCATGCTGCCAATGTTTCCGCGGCCTTTAGTTGAAATACACCGTCTCGACTGCCGGCGGCTCCGCAGCCTTGATCGTGATCGCCTGGAATACCGGCTCCTCTTCCTGCGCCATCGGTACGAACTTATAATCGACCCTCGCCGTCAGCTGCACCCAGCTTCCCTCGGTCAGCTTCGCGGCGTTCTTACTGTGACACAGATAGCCGATGTACTGCATATCCGCCGCGCAGCACGTCATCGCCGTGCGCGCCGGCATGAAGAAGTCCGCTCCGGCCTCCCGGCTCTTCAGCACCATGCCCTTGAAGCGTACTTTTTTCCCCTTGTAGCGATCCGGATTATCCTGAAGATCCACGAAGAAGATTCCGTAGTCCACATCATCAATATCGATAATATCCTGATCCAGATCATAGGGAACCGAATCCTCAAAGATATCCACCGGCTGTCCGTCCACATCCAGGAACTGCACATCACAGCCCGGATTCACTACCTTAAAGCTCCGGCGGAAATTGGAGAGCGGCATATCTCTCTTGCAGCGATTAAACAGCACCATATCCGCCTGCCGGCTCATCTCCGCGAACAGAGACTTCATGTTGGTCTGGTAGACCTGGAAGGTAGACGCATCCACTGTCACGATCTGCTGCACAATGCCCCATCCCCTGGGAAGCCGCATCTGCCAGAGCTTGTCCACGCTCCACAGCGGGTTGAATTCGATAATCACACGTTCCGGGCTGTATTTTCTCTGAAACGCCCGAAGGTTCTCATAGCTGAACTGTTCTTGTTCATCGATCGTCTCAATCACTGTATTGTACTTCAGCAGTTCCTTTTCATCGTATTCCTCTTCCCCTTCCTCTGTATTGATCAGAAGGGTCGGCCCGTCGATCTGGAAATAATCCTGGGCAATCGTAAAATTCAGGAAAGATGTCTTTCCACTTTCCAGAAATCCCGTGATCAGATAAATCGGGACTTCGATTTCATTCTCATCCATAGTTTTAACTTTCTATACTATATGTATGTATCACAAATCTCCATCTGTTTTCGTATCTCCATATCGGCTGCCTGATCCGGGTGCAATCCCATTTTGTCTGTCTGATCCGGGTGCAATCCTAAATTGCCTCCCTGATCCGCGTGCGATCCTATATTGCCTGTGCCCAATCCGGGTACAACCCAATATTGCCTGCCCGATAAGGGTACAACCCAATATTGCCTGCCCGATAAGGAAAAACTGAGTTTGTTTCGGCATTCAACCACGTCCATGCGCCGCTTCGCATACTTTGGACACGGATCAGAGCTTGAAGAGCTCCTTCAGCTTGTCTTCCTTCAGATCGGATCCGATCACGCACAGCCGGCCGGTATACTCCGGTGCGCCCTCGCGGACGTCTGCTTCTTCCGGAACCATGTCAAAATAAATCCACTTTCCGTCGGTTCCCTCTACCATGCCCTTTGCACGCAGAATTGTTCCATAGGTATTGTCCGCGGAAAGAGCCTTAAGAATACTGCTGATCTCATCGCTGGTGTACTTCCGGATCGTCTCCTGCCCCCAGCTGGTGAAGACCTCATCAGCATCGTGATGATGATGGTGGTGATGGCCGCATCCGCAGTGATCATGATGGTGCTCATGACCCTCCTCATCATGATCATGGTGGTGATCACAGTGGTCATGCTCATCCTCGTCGTGATCGCCATGATGGTGCCCGCAGTGGTCATGCTCATCCTCGTCGTGATCGCCATGATGGTGCCCGCAGTGGTCATGCTCATCCCCGTCGTGATCGTGATGATGATGCTCGTGCTCCTCTTCGTCCTCGTCATCATCCTCAACGAGTGAGAGATCAATCTTCACACCCTCCATGGTATCCAGAACCTTTTTGCCGCTGAGCTGCTCTACCGGTGTGGTGATGACCGTTGCCTTCGGATTCAGCTCACGGATCAGCGCCAGCGCTTCCTCAACCTTCGCGTCTGTCGCCTTCGGTGTATCCATACGACTCAGGATGATCGTGCCGGCAGCCTCGACCTGATTCTTGAAAAACTCGCCGAAGTTCTTCAGATACATCTTTGCCTTTGTGACATCGACAACCGTCGTCGCGCTGTTCAGTTCAAGATCCGCGGCTCCGGCATTCTTCTCGACTGCACGGATGACATCCGAAAGCTTACCGACACCGGAGGGCTCGATGATCACGCGGTCCGGATGATACTTGTCAACAACCTCCTTCAGCGCAACGCCGAAATCGCCGACCAGGGAGCAGCAGATGCATCCGGAATTCATCTCCTTGATCTCAATGCCCGCGTCCTTCAGGAAGCCGCCGTCGATTCCAATTTCACCGAACTCGTTCTCAATCAGAACCACCTGCTGTCCCTTCAGGGCATCCGCAAGGAGCTTCTTGATCAGCGTAGTCTTGCCTGCGCCCAAAAAACCTGAAATAATATCTATCTTTGCCATATGAAATCACTCTCCTGTTCTGTGAATCGCCGCTGTCAGCGGCTAATTAGGTTGTGCACTATTCTATTGCGTAGCCTTATCATTATACTGCAATCCGCAGAAATGTCAAATTACAATTGATTTCGCCGGTCATCACTCCTTCAGCCTTCGCTCGAGCATTTCCGGATTTGTCGCACAGTCAAGCGCGGTCTGCCTGGTTATTTTTCCGGCCTCATACAGGGAAAAAAGGCTGTTGTCCATGGAGACCATCTCCTCTGTCGCGGAACCGTAGATGACGCCGTTGATCTGATAGATTTTGTTGTCCCGGATCATATTCCGGATCGCGGGATTGACCGTCATGATCTCAAAGGCCGGAATTCTGCCGCCGTCCACGGACGGAACGAGCTGCTGGGAAATGACGGTCATCAGAACGGTGGACAGCTGCACCGCGATCTGCCTCTGCTGATTAGCGGGGAAGACATCGATGATCCGGTTGATCGTATTGGCCGCCCCCATGGTATGCAGCGTGGAAAAAATAAGATGTCCGGTCTCGGCAGCGGTCATCGCGACGGAAACCGTCTCGTAATCCCGCATCTCACCGAGCAGAATAACGTCGGGGCTCTGCCGGAGCGAGGCCCGAAGCGCCGTCAGATAGCTGTTCGAATCCGAGCGGATCTCTCTCTGGCTCACAATGCTGTTCTTGTGCCTGTGAAGGTATTCGATCGGATCCTCCAGTGTGATAATATGCGCGTTTCTCTGCATGTTGATGGCATCTATGATACAGGCAAGCGTCGTTGTCTTCCCGCTTCCCGCAGGGCCTGTGACCAGCACCATCCCCCGTCTCTCCGCTCCTGTGCGGATCACGCTTTCCGGTATTCCAAGTCTGGCAGGATCCGGCAGCTCAAAAGCCACGATCCGGATAACCGCCGAATAAGATCCTCTCTGCTTATAGGCGCTCACCCGGAATCGGGAAAGTCCCGAGATATGGAAAGAAAAATCATCGTCTCCATCCTTTTTCAACGGCGTCCGGTCACGGTTTTCCGCCAGCTCATAGATCCCGATCAGCAGCTGCCTTGTGTCATCCGCCGTCAGTTTTGTATCTGAAACGCTCTGAATCTCACCGTCTTTTCGTATCGTAAGAGTTGCTCCGGCAACGATAAAGATATCCGATGCGTGCATCTCTACTCCCTTTTTTAAAATTTCTGTGATGTCCATCTCTCTGCTTGTCCTCCGATACTTCTCCGTCTTGTCCGAGTGCATTCTGTATGCTGATGCTCCGTTCATTCTTCCATCCGGATAATTATCGGTTCATCATACCCTGCACTTTCATCCGTTCACGATTGTCGCCGGTCGCCTTTGCAATTGTGATATAAGTTCATCATGCCCGGCTGCTCTCATCCATTTAAGATACGCCCGGTGTCATCACGGGAATCGTTGTCTCGGGCTCCCATTCACCCGTTGAAATCACTTTCCATTCCACGATCCGGTAGCCGCTCTCTGCGCCTTCTCCCGTCCTGTTCTCCATTACGTTTTCCGAGGAAGCCCCCGCTCCGTTCTCTATGTTATCCTTCGCTCCGTTCTCCGCCGCGGTCTCTGTGTCAGCCTTGGTTCCGTTCTCCGTGGTTTCCCCCGTATTTTCGCTTTCAGCCTCCACAACAACCGAAAGAACGCTTTCGCTGTCAACCTCAATCTGGAAGGCCACCTTCTCAGGCATCTTCTTCCCGCTTTCTTCCGCGTCCTTCCATTCTTCGTTCAGCTCCGCGATCCGATCCTCTGCCTTGTTGGATGCGGCATAATACGCAGACTGATGCTCTGCGGTCTTCTGGCTGATCTTATACTCATTTCTCGCCGTAAGCAGGGAAAGCACCGCAAAGGAAAAGATACACAGCGCGAGAAAACAGACAAACAGGAGCGACATGCCCAGAGGAAAGGGAAATGTTATGCCCTCCTCCGTTCGTTTTTTTCTGAAATAAGGAACATTCATGACGTCTCCCCTTCCCAGGTATCTGGGATAACACTCCTGATCGCAAGATCATACACGGAATCTCCTGTATTCTGCCCTTTCCGATCAACCGGGTAAAAATGCATGTCCGCATGAACCATGCCGTTTTCCGTATGGATATCGGCTGTCAGCTGATAAGACGCTCTTTTCTCCGTCTGCTTCAGCTGAGAATCATACGGAATGACAAGGGATACGCTAGGTTCCTCTGCCTGATCTTTCCCTGCCTGTTCTTCCTCTGTCTGATCGGAAAACTCCGCCTCGGGAAAAGCCTCACGGATCAGTTTCTCTGCTTCTTCCATGCTCCCTGCACTGCTGATCAGTTCCGCCAGATTCGCCTCCGCCCGGGAGGCAAGATTCAGCTCCTGCGAAGAACGGTTCATCCGATGGGCTTTGGAAAAAATCAACAGACAGATCGCGGCGACCACAAAGAATATCAAAATTGAAATCATCAGTTCGATCAGGAACAAAAACGATTCCCGTTTTTTCATGAAGCAATCCCCTCACCTTCTGATTCTGACACCGGTTTCTGAGCTCCTGCTTCCGGTTCTGGATCCTCTTCCTCCGTCTCGCCGGAGGCGGCAGAGCGTACATATACATAGGTATCCGCCCGCTCTCCCTTGCTGTCAAGGCAATCAAAATACAGAAGTCCCGGCTTTCGTTCCTCCGGCTTGAAACTCTTAACTTCCAGAATCGGCTCTCCCGCATCCAGCTGCCACCCGGTCTCATCTGTCACGGTCAGTTCGCGCACACTGTCATCGTATTCATAAATGAGGGTCTCATATCTGGTTCCTGAGTCCGTACCTTCAATCACCAGGACCGGGATACCGTCTGTCTCCCGGATGCTGACATTGCCTCCGGAGTCGTTATGATGAATCTTTTCTGTGATATAGGTCAGTAATGTCCGTGACGAAAAATCATCGGATGATTTTCTCACCGTCGATTCATATTCCCGCGCGCCGAACAGAAGGACCAGAATCGCGCTTCCGGCGAAAAAAAACGCCAGCAATACGGCAGCGAAGGCTCCGATTAACGAAGCCTCTGATTTTCTGTTTCCCCGAAACCGGTTCATGACATCACCTCCGGAACATTCTGCAGTATCCTGTTGCTCTCAACTGCCGTACATCTCATTCTGCTGTCCCACACTCCTGCGCCCTTACCGCGACTTACTGCGCCTCACTGCGCCTTACTCCTGCGCCTCACTGCGCCTTACTGCTATACCTTACTCCTGATCCTCACTCGCAGCATCTCTCCGAATGACGGTAACGACCGGGCGGATGTTGGAGCCTGTCACCTGATAGTCCACATAAAACATCTTCTCATTGTAGATAAGGCCGTAATTCTGCTTCAGATACGACAAACTCTCCGGATATCTACCCTCCATCGAATAACAGGCTGTAATGTCATTCTCGAGAGCCTGCCGCAGATTCTTCTCCTGACGGTTTACGTCACCAACGGAAATCAGATGAATCCCGATGCCGAAGGCCACAATCACCAGAACCGCGGCGACGAGCCGAACATAGGCGTGATTTCGGCTGTGCCTCTTTCTTGCAAAACGCGCCATCGATCAATCCCCTCCTATTTGATATTGATGAAGTCCGTCTGTTCCCGTATTCTTTGCAGCACTGCGGTTTACAGGGAGGTCATCACACACACTGGCCTACTCGGTACTTGCCATCGTCGGTTTTACAGAGAGGTCATTACAGGGAGGTCATCACACCCAGCAGCGGGAGCATGACACTCAGCAGAATTCCGCCCGTCAGCACAGAAAGAATGATGATCAGAATCGGCTCGATCGATGAGATAAAACGGTTGAGCCGCTCCTGCGTCTGTTGTCTGTAGAATCCCGAAATCTCGCCGAGAACCTGATCCAGAGAGCCGGACTTTTCTCCCAGAATCGCCATTCTGGCGTACATCCCGGAAAAGACCTCATGATCCTTCAGACTCTGCGCCATGGACATTCCCGCATCCATATCCCTGCGAACCGCGGCGATTTTATCCCGGTAGTCCTTTTCTGAAAGCAGGTCAATCGCCATATCCATCCCCTCCTCGGGAGTCAGCCCGCTTGAAAGTGTCATCGACATCACCCGGGAAAAACGATAGGCGTCCATCTCTTCGTATCCCTTCCGGGCAGTCTTGAAATGCCTGCCGAAATTGTGCCAGAACGTCCGGCCCTCCTCTGTCAGCCTGCTCACAAAAATCACCAGAACAAGCGATCCGACAATCAACAGAACAGAAATGGAATAGGTCCGGATCATATCTCCGATCTCCTTGAGCACAAGCGGAAATCCGGTCAGCTCTGTGCCAAGCTCCCGGTACACCTGTTCAAAAACCGGTATCACCCTCACCACAAGGGCGACGATAATTGCAAGCATGACACAGGTGAGAATCAGCGGGTAGAGCATGGCGTCCGAGGATTCTCTGCGCATCTCTTCCTCATTTTCATAATATTCCTCAAGAGCAGCCATCACCGTATCCAGATTTCCGGTTCTCTCGCCGATCCGGACCAGCCGGACCATGTAAGGCGGAAAGACTCCGGTCTTCTTCATCGCCGGTGCCAGCGATCCGGGAAAATCAGACTCATCCAGGATCTGCTTCAGAATCTCACGCTCCTCCGGGTCCTCCGCATTATCATACATCAGAGTGATCCCCTCAATTCCGGAAAGACCGGATTTCAGGACAAGCGCCATCTGGCCGGCAAAGGCGGCTGCTTCCAGATTCGAAAGATGCCGGATCCTCCGTGCTCCGCCCGGCTTTTTCCGACCGAACACACTGCGGTGCGCCTTTCTGCGATCTGTGCTTTTCGCGCCGCGGTTCACCTTGCCGCCATCTCCACTATCCACATCGCGGTCCGCCCTTCTGCCATCTCCGCTCTCCGCCATATCTTGCCCGCTGACGTCCACGCGGCTGTCCACCCTGCCCTGTTCCTTTTTTGCTTCTTCTCCGTTCATCTCAATCACTCTCCCTTCGGGCTGATTACCCGGGACCGCTCAGTACACGTATTTCTCCGTGTAATTAGATCCGTCTCCCACGTATTTTTTGACTTCTTTCTCGTCATTATTGGCGCCCAGCGTCGGATCCATCAGGGTCCATTTTTTTCCGTCAAAAAAAATAATGTGATCCACCCAGCCCCGTTTCTCCAGATAGACACTGACCCAGGCGTGGTAGGCTTTTCCGGAATAGCCCGTCACCAGCTTCGTCGGCACCTTCTCGCACCTCAGAAGCGCCGTCATCAGAGACGCATAGTCAAAGCAGATTCCCTTCCCGGAACTCAGCGTCTCGTCCGGCTCCGGAATATAATTCATTGGTGTGCTCTCTGCCAGCTGCTCATCATAAAAAATATTGGAAATCACATAATTATAGACGTTCTGCACATACTCCAGATCAGACTTTGCCTCCCCCGCAAGCTTCTCTCCCAGCTTCACGACATCGCTCGAGGCGGAATAGTCCACGTACTGACTGGGGTACAGAAACGGCTGAAATTCATCCAGAAGTTTAACCGTAAAATCCTGCGACAGACCGACCGCATACTGGTCACCGGAAACATTCTCCAGCACCTTTATGGAATAATCTCCGTCCCCGCAGGTCAGAGGCAGCGCTTCAAACTCTCCGCCCTCCTTCAGCGGATAGGGGTACATCTCTCCGTTCGGATTGGTGATCTGAATCTGAATACTTTTGTCATTCGTATCCTTGATCATCAGATAGCCGTTATCTGTATGAGACAGATCCAGTACTATGCTCCCGTCCTCATTCTGAAAGGTCTTCGTTCCATCCGCGTGAGTAACCAGAAGATCTTCTGAGGAAGCCAGCGGCTGCCAGGAATATCCGCCGGACGAAGCGTCCGCCGATTCCTCCGCTGCGCTGCCGCTCCCCGGACTTCCCGGCTTTCCTCCGCACCCGGAAAGGAGCAGCGCAAATAGCAGAAAAAGAAGCCGGAAGGCAGTCTTGCGTCTTGCCGGCAGCTTAACGTATCTGTTCTCGTGCATCTGCATGAGCATATGCGCTTTTCCCTCCTTTCCGATTCTTTTCCTGTGCCCCAGGGCTTATAAACTGTACTCTACCACAAGAGCTCCGGTATATCCGCAGTCAAGTCCGGTTTCTGCTCCTCGTGGCCTGTAAACTGTACTGTACTCTACGCTCCGAACAGCCTGCCCTTGATCGCAGCTCCGACAATCGCCTTGAAAGATCTTGAATCCACGGAATGCTCCCGGTTGTCCCCCATCACGAAATAGCTGCCTTCTGGCACCTGATACGGGTAAGTCACCTCGCCCTCTTCCGTCTCTGTGCTTCCATGCGCGTAGGCTGACTCGTTCAGCGCCTTGCCATTTACCAGAACCTCGCCATTCTTAAGATCGACGGTGTCCCCTCCCACGGCAATCACTCTCTTGATCAGCAACTCTCCATCCGGAAGGCGGAAGCAGATGATATCCCCGGGCTGATAGCTGTGTTCCAGGCGGTTGTACCAGACGGTCTGGCCATTATGAAACGTCGGGTCCATAGAATTTCCGGAAACTCTCGCGACTCCGATCACCAGCCGGAACAACAAAGCAATCCCAATCGCAAAAAGCACCAGGTACTGAATCAGAATCTGAAGTCTCCGCTTCCATGTTCCATATCTTCCCTCTGTATTCTTCTTCATGTCTTTCACTCTGGCATGATCCTTCAAGACTTTTCCTTCTCCATCATATATCCATATATCTTAAACTACCCATCCCGTCCAAAGCAGGATGGGATTCCCATGGTTCAGCCTTGCAGCTTCACCATTCATCTGTCGCACTGCAGTACCGCTGCGGACTTTAAATCACACCACAGCTACGGATTTAAAATCAGCCGCAGTACATTTCCGGTCCGATCCGGAATGGAAACCTCAATTTTCTCTGAAGGGTACGCAAAAGTAACTGCTCCCGTGCTTTCCTCCCACGACACCGGCTCAATCGTTCTCCCCTTCTCGTCGCTTCCGCTTATTCTGTCATAATCGATGCCGCTTTTGTCCGTCAGGAACAGCGTCACCGCATCCCTGCCATCTGTTTTGCGTCTCACCAGCTCCGGCGGCTTCGTATCCTTCGTGTCGACCAGCACAGACGTGCTGACACGCCGACGATTTTCCCCCGTAACCGTAATCTTCATGCTGCCATTCCGTGTCGGCCGGACGGTATAGACCGATGCGCCCTCCTGATAGACCGGCATCTGGTCCCCGCCAATCTCCGCTGTCACGGAATAGATCTCCAGAATCGAAGAGACATGCACGGTATATACCGGCCTTCCCGCCTCATCGGCATTCGATGTTTTCTCCATTGTCATATTCGGACGAATCAGCAGCAAAGGCAGGAGAATGATTATCGCCGCCATGATCCCTACGACCAGAATCATCAGCCGACTTCGCTGCTTCCGGTAGCCCATATAAATATCCAGGTTCTGAAGCGGCACCGTGTTCTGCTCCATTCCAAGTGTATCCAGAATATTATACAGCATCTGTTCCGCTGTATCATCATCCAGTACCGCCATTGCGCCTCGATTTTTATCTGCGCCTCCCGCCGGTACCGAAGCAGATTCTTTCATCTCTGCTGCGTCTCCCGTCTGCTCCACACCAGATTTTCTTTTCTCTTCTCCATCTTCCCTCTGCTCTGGCGCGGATTCTCTCTTCTCTGCCGCATCTCCATTATACCGCAGGATCTTGTCACATACACCATCCGTGATCTCCAGCAGCCAGCGGAGCATCGGAATGTCCGCAGGCTTTTCCGTTTCTCCGGCACGCAGATAGGTCTCTGTCACTGCATCCTGTGTCAGATAAATATCCGACAGCCTCCGGTATGCATGCTCATAAATCTTTCTGCATGTCACAGCGTAAATTGCCGCGAATGCGTTGGCGTCGCCCTCCCGCCACTCATCGATCAATTCTCTGATATATTCGGGGTCATGCCTTCTCACTTAGGTTCCTCACCCACTCTCCTGTCCGCAAGGGAAATCAGGTCTGTAACCTCCCTGACTTCTCCGCCCTCATGAAATGCGATGCCATACTCAAACTTCATCGGAGGATTGCTGCTGTCCGCATTGTTCGCGTCTACCTTGTCACGAATTCGTTCCAGAAAATGGCTGATCATTTCCTCCGATCCATTTTCAAACATCGCCACGAACTTATTGCCGCCGTTTCTGCCCACGAAGCAGTGACCGACAGATGCCATTTTCAAAATCAGGGAAAAACGTCGAATGGACGCGTTTCCTTCCTGCCTGCCATACTTCTCATTGATCTCCCGGATATTGGACAAGGTAAGCACCACACATCCAAAGTCCGAAGGGAGCGGCAGATTGTCATATTTGTCGATCAGCTTGTCTATGCTGTACCGGTTCCCGATCTTCGTCATCTGATCTGAGCTGAGATTTCGAAGCAGCTTCGCATACGCCTCTTCTTCTCTCGCATAAAAGCTGAAATCCAGAAAGATGAAAAAGAAAGACAGCGCCAGTGACAGCCATAACAGAAGACTGACTACCCGCACATTTCTGCCATTGTCCGCCACTACCGCAATAATAACCACCGCCGCCAGAATACCGAAGACAAGCAGCTGAATGGTCTTCACGAGATTCATTTTCTTCATATAGATGAAAGCCTCCCATTCCGGTGGATCTTCCGCTGGGTAAAAGCATCCCACTCTGGCGGAACTTCCGCCGCGAAGTATCCATGCCTTACATTTTATCATGAATTGCCCTGATTAAGTTAGTAAGAATTACCGTCACATAAGAAGACTGGCGTACGCGCGCCTTGTGAAGCGTGTACGCCAGTCTCTCTATGATCCCCTGCGCCTGCTCTCTTGCATCCATTCAGACTCAGGGGCTGTGTCCCCACCTGACCGGCAGGAGCACAGAAAATCTGTTTTCATTGCTAATCAGCTCTTATGAGCCCTCTGGTCACGTCTTCTGAAGAACAGGACAATCAGCACTGCGCCTGCCGCGGCAAACAGAAGAATGTACATTGCAAGATTCGAAACATCTCCTGTCTTTACGGCCTTTGCATTCGTTACATAGACCACCTTGTCCTTGCCCTGAATCACCTTCTCATACTTAACGGTCTTCTGCATCCTGGTCTTCTTCGTCTGATATTCTACCGGCACATCGATCATGTCCAGAGTATTATCGCTTACCCACTTATCGATTGCTTCCTGATCAGCCACAAGATTACCATTTTCATCAAGCTTGTAGATCGTGATGCTGCTGTCATATTTGTTGATCCGGAACAGAATATCATCTGCAAGCTGATAGCCATCCGGCGCAGATACCTCGTGCAAGATGTAGTACGTGTCTACATTCATCGACTTGGTCTGTGCTTCGTCAAACCATCTTGCGAAGGTTTCCGGACCATCCGTCGTTGTCCAGTCAGCCATTACTCTTCCGGTTGCCTTTTCAATGATCTGGAGTCTCGCGCCCTTCAGGTACTTTCCGGAAGTATCCAGCTTTGCAATGTTCAGTCTGGATACCTGGTCAGATACACCTGCCGCAGTTACCAGATAATTGCTGTTCAGTGAACTGTTGTCCGCAGACGGCTCCACAATACCGAATTTCGAGAAGCTGTCCGATGTGAAGCTTGCCTGAAGCAATTTATCCGAATTTGCAGCAATTGATCCTGCTACCGCCTGAACCTCCGTTCCGTCGGATTTTTCCTTCAGATGAACGATCTTCAGTGCCTTCGCATCCGTGCCCTCCGGCAGCGCCAGGCTGTCCTTGTACTGAATTGTAACGGTAACATCACCGAACTTCGGCTCTACTACTGTTCCGTTCTTATCCACAAATTCAACATTGTAGTAAACGACATTGCTTGCGATCTTCCCGCAGGCGATCTCTACCTTATTCTGTGCATCCTTCAGCTCACTTCCGGTCAGAGGCTCCACCTTCATCGTGGTTCCTGCCTCAAATGCTCCGTCAGCAGCCTGTGCTGTAGCGGTGATCTTTGAATCGGAGTATGTCAGAGCTCCTGTCGTGTCAAGCGTTGTCTTCGCAGACGTATGCTGTACAAGAAGATTCTCTGCATTCTGGGATGTAATGTCACCGATGGTAACCGGTGTCTGTCCATCTTCACTGAACAGAGCGATCTCACCATTTCCGGTATATCTTACCTGGAACTTCTGTCCGATGTACGGATCAACCTCATGGCCTTCCGGTGCCGCAATCTCCTTGAAGTAGTAGATATGCGTATTTCCATCTGTGCTCGGCTGAATCTTACCGAAGTACATATAACCATTCTCATCTGATACCTGAGATTCGATCAGGATATCATTGTCTCCCTTAACGACCTCATACAGGCCATAGGTAGCGCCCAACAGCGGATCATAAGGAGCTATTCTTGATCTCTTCTGTACTCTCAGAACAATCGGTCTTACCGTATTTGTGAAGACTGCATGAGAGCTGCTGGTCACATTACCCTCGGCATCATATACGATTGCATCGCTGTCATATGCGACAGAAGCATCGCTTCCCTGGATCTCGCGAACCGTGTAGCCCTTTTCATCGAATTCCACATCTGTGAAGAAGATCTCGCCCGCCGCATTATTCACAGCTGTCCTGTAAACCTTCTCCGGATCACTGTTCCTGTAGAGTGCGAACATAAATTCGCCATTTGTCAGCGTTCCGCCGTTCAGAACCTTATTCGCATAAACGGTAACCGGCTTATGAATAAACTTGTTCGTCAGAGCAACCAGTGTGCCGTTCACATCAGCCGTCACAACCTGATCGTTGTTCAAAGCCTTATAGAATTCATCGTTCTCTTCCTCATGAACGGTGTAGCTCTTTCCGGCTTCAAGCTGATCAAACGTTCCCTGCCAGTTGTTCACTTCCGAAAGCTCCAGCTTCTGAACAGTAGCTCCGGTATTCGTATCAATCAGATCAATTACTACCGTAGACGGACGGTAACTCTCATTGCCCGCATCGTCCCAGTCCTTTCTGACTGTAACTTTCGCGAACTGTTTGTTGTCGAAAGCGGTTACTGTCGCATTGTTTGCTACCAGCTTACCTTTTCCATCGTCTTTTACCGTGATAGTAACAGTTCTTTCTTCATCCGGATACTTAATTCCATCAATTATTTCTCCGGCATTCTGTTCTTTGATTGTGTAAGTGTAATCACCAGCTTTCTCAAAATGAAGCTTACCAAAGATGAAGTTGCCTTTCTCATCATTCGCAGCCGTATCAATGCGGTTTCCATTTGCATCGAAAAGGTCAAATCGGAACTGCCCTGCAACAGAAGCCGGGACTCCATTCAGAGTCTTGGTTCCAGAAATCACTGCGGATGCAGCCTGCGCCTGGTAGGTGTTGGTGAAGTTCAGTTTCTTACTATTTTTACTTGCCTCCACTTCCAGCGTTCCATCGCCCTTATCCTTGATCTTTACCGTCACCGTATAGCTCTTGCTATCATATTTGACGCCACCGATCGTCTGGCCTGCATTTACCTCACTCACCGTATAGGTATATTTCTTGCCAGCATCATCCTGCGTATAGTTGATCTCGGGATATTCAATATTTCCGTTTGTGTCACTAGATGCTGAACCAACGATATCACCTGTGTCATTATTTACCACATTGAATGTGTAACCAGCTAGGCTCATCTTCTCCGGTTTATTCGTAATATTCTTTGTTCCCTTGAACTGCACTTTACCATAAGCGCTATACGTATTTGTGAACGTATGATCATTATTGTCATACGTTGCAACTACCGACAGATTCTCTCCACCATTCTTCGTTACCGTAACGGTTACGTTCAGCACCTTATCTTCATCATTCGTTACGCCTGTAACTTTACCGCCCTCGGTAATCGTGTAATGGAAGTCACGGCTCTTATTCCCATCAAGATCCGCCAGCTTATAATTGATCGTTCCGAACTGATATGTCTTGCTGCTTCCGCTTGTTGCATCCGCAGTGATGACGTTACCTTTTCCTTCCGGCATCGGATCCGTATAGTCCGTATCCTTTCCTGCCAGTGTAAACGTCCAGTTGTCGCCTTTCTGGAACTCGCGGTTCTCCAGTTTCTTTATGACATCGAGCTGGATCTTGCCGTTTGCGTTATAGGTATTCTTGAAACTGAGCGGGTTCTTATCAAGGTCATTGCTTACGCTCAGCTTTTCTGTGCCGGTCTCTGTTACCGTGACACTGAATGTCTTACTGCCTGCAAAGGTCAGTCCTGTACCTTTTCCGGTCTCGGCTACATTATAGTAGAACGTCTTTGACCTATTGCCCTGGTCGCCGAGGTCTGCCAGCGTGTACTTGATCTTTCCAAAGTCCAGTGTTGCCGATGTGCCACTCGTCGGGTTAATCGTAACCGTACTATGCTCCGGAAGCGGTGCGTCAGGGTTTCTGTCATCCGCCGTTACCGTAAAGGTAAAGCTGTCTCCGGACTGGAAATCTCTTCCCTCAATGTACTTCGTTCCAGTGATCTCTGTCTCACCATCAGCATTATACGTGTTGGTGAATGTGTGATCATTGTCATCATATGTTGCAACAACCGACAGCTTGTCTCCGCCATCATTCGTTACCGCAACGGTTACGTTCAGCACCTTATCTTCATCATTCGTTACGCCTGTAACTTTACCGCCCTCGGTAATCGTGTAATGGAAGTCACGGCTCTTATTCCCATCAAGATCCGCCAG
>NZ_JBQKFT010000015.1:0-84718 GCF_052119185.1 Bilifractor sp. LCP19S3_H10 | reverse complement strand
TTAGCCACGGCCTATCAGTCTGTGCACGTCAACTATTGAAAGCGCCGTATACCGAACGGTACGTACGGTGTTGTGAGAGGACGGCGGTTAGTCACCGCCTCCTACTCGATTAAAGAATGTTTTTAGCAGGAAAGCAGGCAGGATTATGGTTCGATGAAATGAAGAGGCAGGCAGGATTTTGTTTTAATGAAATCAGATTTGAAATAAAAACAGTAAATAAACGAGAAAATACGAGAAATACAAAGAAATAACGAGAAAAAACGAGATACTTTGCTAGAAAACAGATTTGCGAAATAGAGCTTTTGAAACTATTATTAATATCGTTGAGTAGCACTCGAAGGTATTGAGTGCTAATAAACATAAGAATTAGTGAAAGAATGAAATCCATATAAGGAGGCTGAAGATTATGAAGTTAGTTCCACTTGGTGACAGAGTTGTACTGAAACAGGTTGAAGCAGAGGAAAAGACAAAATCCGGTATTATCCTTACATCCGCAGCACAGGAAAAACCGCAGGAGGCAACTGTAATTGCGGTAGGACCCGGAACCGATAAAGTCAAGATGGAAGTTAAACCGGGCGATAAGGTTATTTTTGCTCAGTATGCAGGAACTCATTTTAAGGCTGACGGCGAGGAATATATCGTATCGAAGCAGGAAGATATTCTCGCGATTATTGAGGATTAATACGGAAACCGATTAGTAGGAATACTGAAGTCTGAGACGACAATCGGTTATCAGGAATACTGAGGTCTGAGACGACAGCCGGTTGTCAGATGACTGACAGCTGATACGAAAACCGGCTGTGAAACAGATTATGATATGAAATTATATTTGAATCGGTGTCTGCCGGAAACGGGTAATTAAAAAATCCCGGACAGACATATAGAGAACAGGAATACACAGGAGGAATATACAATGGCTAAGGAAATTAAATACGGCGCAGATGCCAGAACCGCTCTTCAGGCTGGCGTAGATAAGCTTGCAAATACAGTAAAGGTTACTCTGGGACCGAAGGGACGTAATGTTGTTCTGGATAAGTCCTATGGCGCACCGACCATTACAAATGATGGCGTTACCATCGCTAAGGAAATCGAGCTTGAGGATGGTTTTGAAAACATGGGCGCTCAGCTTATTCGTGAGGTTGCGTCCAAGACAAATGATGTTGCCGGCGACGGCACCACAACCGCTACCGTACTTGCGCAGGCAATGGTAAATGAAGGAATGAAGAACCTGGCTGCAGGCGCTAACCCGATCGTTCTCAGAAAAGGCATGAAGAAGGCTACAGACAAGACGGTAGACCTGATCAAGGAGATGAGTGAGAAGGTTACCAGCAAAAAGCAGATTGCGAGAGTAGCCGCTGTTTCATCCGGAGATGAAGCCGTTGGCAATATGGTTGCAGATGCAATGGAGTCCGTCACAAATGATGGCGTCATCACCATCGAGGAATCCAAGACAATGCAGACAGAGCTTGACCTTGTAAAAGGTATGCAGTTCGACAGAGGATATGTTTCCGCATACCTTGCAACTGACATGGAGAAGATGGAGGCAGATCTGGACAGCCCATATATCCTGATCACAGACAAGAAGATCGGCAACATTCAGGATATTCTTCCGCTTCTTGAGAAAATCGTTCAGTCCAGCGCAAGCCTTCTGATCATCGCTGAGGATGTTGAGGGCGAGGCACTGTCCACATTGATTGTCAACAAGCTCCGCGGAACTTTCAAGGTATGTGCGGTAAAGGCACCGGGCTATGGAGACAGAAGAAAAGAGATGCTTCAGGATATCGCAATCCTGACCGGCGGACAGGTTATCTCTTCTGACCTCGGCATCGAGCTCAAGGATGCTACCATGGATATGCTCGGCAAGGCAAAAACTGTTCAGGTTAAGAAGGAAACCACAACCATCGTCGACGGCGCCGGTGACAAGGAAGCAATCAAGAACCGTATTGCTCAGATTAAGGCTCAGATTGCCGAGACAAAATCTGATTTCGACCGCGAGAAGCTTCAGGAGAGGCTTGCAAAGCTGGCTGGCGGCGTAGCGGTTATTCGTGTCGGCGCTGCTACTGAGACTGAGATGAAGGAAGCAAAGCTCCGTATGGAGGATGCTCTGAACGCTACAAGAGCAGCTGTGGAAGAGGGCGTTATCGCCGGAGGCGGTTCCGCTTATGTACACGCATCCAAGGAACTGGCAAAGTTTGTTGATACCCTTGAGGGCGATGAGAAGACAGGCGCAAAGATTGTCATGAAGGCTCTTGAAGCACCTCTGGCAACAATTGCTGCAAACGCAGGACTTGAGGGAGCAGTGATCATCGACAAGGTAAGAGAGTCCAAGGTAGGCGTTGGATTTGATGCTTACAATGAAGAGTATGTAGATATGATCGAGGCAGGTATTCTGGATCCGGCTAAGGTTACCAGAAGCGCTCTGCAGAACGCTACATCTGTTGCATCGTCTCTGCTTACTACTGAGGCTGCTGTATCTACAATTAAAGAGCCGGCTCCGGCTGCTCCTGCAGGCGGGAACCCGGGAATGGGCATGATGTAATCCCTGCCCATCAGAATCTGAATAACAGGCTGATATAAATGAAAAATGCCGCCGCACGTTTCGCGTAAACGAAAGTGCGGCGGTTTTTTTGCGCGAACAGTGAGCCGCAGCCGAATGCGAAGTATTCGTGTGCGGCGAGCGTCGCGATAGCGAGATAAAACTCGCGCAGCGTGTTTTATCTCGTTATGACGAGAGGGAAAAATCACCCCCTCGTGTCCGATCTGGTTATTTGGTTTTTCTTCGGGTTATTTCTGCGTATTCTTCAGATAGTTATTGACCATCATGGCAATTTTAAAGGTCATCGCCTCATCAAAACGGCGGATATCGAGACCGGTCGTTTTCTGGAGCTTCTCAATGCGGTACACAAGCGTGTTCCGGTGAATATAGAGCTGGCGTGCGGTCTCCGAGATGTTAAGGTTATTATCAAAGAACTGACGGATTGTCGTCAGGGTTTCTTCATCAAGTGTCGCAAAAACATCGTGATCAAAGGTTTCACGAAGAAACAGCTCGCAGAGGGAATGGGGAAGCTGGAAGATCAGCCGGCCGATGCCGAGGTTGCCATAGGAGATCACATGAAGATCCGGGTAGAAGATTCGTCCCACATCGATGGCAAGCTGTGCCTCCTTATAGGACTGCGACAGGTGATCGAGGAGGTTGGTGGGAAGACCGTAGGCTACCCTTACCTGAATCATCGCCTCGGCGTTCAGCATGTCAGAGAGCGTATGTGCGGTCTTTGCGGCGTCATCCGGACCTGTGATTTCGGAAACGACTGCTATATGGGTGGCATCGACGATCGTCAGGAATTCATTGCCGGTGGAGGCGTACATGGCCTTCAGCGTCTGAAGGGCAAGATCCGTGTCCTTTTCGCTTGTCTCAGTCAGATATACAATCCGGTTCACATCTTCGCGTATTTTCAGCTTTTTTGCCTCGGAATGAATATCAGGGGCAAGCAGATTATCAAGAAGAACATTCTGTATGAAGTGATTTCTATCCATCCGCTCATGCGAAAAAGAAAGGAGATTCTGTAATTCGCTGACCGCGATTCTGCCGGTGATTTCCGGATTCTGGCCTCCCGCAGCCGCAAGATAGTACACGGGCATATCATCGTCATAGACCTTCAGGTAGGTGGTGCCGCCGATTGTCATGCTGTCTGCCGCTGAACGGATCAGTTCACGGACGGAAGTGTCCTCCTCTTCACCGGCAGCTGTATCTCCGGTGATTCTGCTTCCGTTTTTGCCATAAAGTGTGAGTTCGGTTCCGGTAATATCTTGAAGCTGCTGTATGGCTTTGCTTAAAATTCTGCTGTTAATCATAAAGACCCCTTCTCGTGAAATGCAATCCTTTGAGATTTTATTTAAGTGATTCTATTTAAAATTTTATTGAAGATTCTATTATCCGTTCTATTCTCAGATTCGCTTGGATTTTATTGTGACGATTTATCAAATCCTGTTCATTGCCTCCGGTTTCGCACAGAGCTTAAGAGACCGGAAGACTTCTGTATACTGTTTATTTTAGAATAATAACTTTTTCGAATCAAGTAGGTGAACGGTATGTCAGACAGAAAAATCGCTGCAGCTGCAAAAGAAAGCACTCCGCAGAGGTGAATCTGCGGAGTGCTCTTGTGTCAGATATTCTGATCAATAATATGGAATCAATGAACGATGGCAAGCTCGGTCTCTTTGTCGAATACATGAAGCTTTTCCATGTCGATCGCAAATTTAACCTCAGAACCTGTTCTCGCCGGTGTCTTCGGATTTACACGAGCCGTCATGGCTGTGTTGTCATAATCGAAGTACAGGAATACTTCCGCGCCGAGAAGCTCATATACGTTGATCTTTGCGGAGAATACTTCACCCGGATTCTTTGCGATGACTTCCGGATCATCAGACAGATGCTCAGGACGGATACCTGCGACAACGGTCTTTCCTACGTAGCCCTTCTCCTTGAGAACTTTGCCCTTTTTCTCCGGAAGAGTAAATCTCTGACCGGCGAAATTCAGCTGGATTGCTCCGGCCTTCTCCTCGACAACAGCATCAAGGAAGTTCATCTGCGGAGAACCGATGAATCCGGCTACGAACAGGTTGCACGGCTCATCGTAGAGTACCTGAGGCGTATCAACCTGCTGAACAACGCCTTCCTTCATAACAACGATTCTGGTACCAAGGGTCATAGCCTCGGTCTGGTCATGGGTTACATAGATGATGGTTGCACCCAGTCTGTCGTGCAGCTTTGCAATCTCGGTTCTCATCTGAACACGGAGCTTTGCATCCAGGTTGGAGAGCGGCTCATCCATCAGGAAGACACGGGGATTACGAACGATGGCACGTCCCATGGCTACACGCTGTCTCTGACCGCCGGACAGAGCCTTCGGCTTACGGTCCAGCAGATGCTCCAGATCAAGGATCTTGGCTGCGTCTCTGACCTTCTTGTCGATCTCATCCTTCGGAACCTTGCGAAGCTTAAGCCCGAAAGCCATGTTGTCGTAAACTGTCATATGCGGATACAGAGCGTAGTTCTGGAAAACCATGGCGATATCACGGTCCTTCGGATCTACATCGTTCATGACCTTGTCGCCGATTTTCAATGTGCCGGAGGTGATGTCCTCAAGGCCGGCGATCATACGAAGGGTAGTGGATTTTCCGCATCCAGAAGGTCCAACGAAAATGATGAATTCCTTATCTGCGATATCAAGATTGAAATCCTTAACAGCTTCAAAGCCGTTGGGATACTTTTTGCCGATGTGCTCCAGACTCAAACTAGACATTGTCCTGTCCTCCTTAAATAAAATGAATCTCTGAATTTCTGATAATAAGGATTTGCTGTTCTGCGGTGCGCGGCTGCTGTTCAGAGAACACTCTGCGAGACGCCTGCTGCTGTCCGAAGAGACAACAAAATGTGAACGGTTTTTATTTACGATCAGTAGTATACGTGAAAGGCTTATTTTTTGCTACGGTATTGTCACCAATTATTTGGGGCAGCTTTCGTCGTATTGGGTATTGAATTGACGGAACCTTCGTCAGAGTGACGAGAATATACGCGTTTTCTTGTGCAATTTATCAATAAGGATCGATGACGCTAGAAATGTTTGAAGGATGGGGAAATCAAAATTCGCAGATGTCAGGGGATATGGTATAATAAAGGACATCTGTGTATCAGAAACTTGAGATACGGAATATTACGAAAACTTAACGAATTTGAAACATATTCATCCAATTTTTAGATAGCATTTCCGATATAATTATTGTTTGAGTAAACGTGAAGGGGAAGGAGAACGAAGAGGTTATGAATTTACGCGGAAACGGGAGATTCCGTTCCAGACGTTTTGTGATTGTGGCAGTCATTGCCATCGGCATTGTGGCTGCGATTATTGCGGCAGCAGCCGGCGGTGGACGCAGTAAGAAAACCGCAGAGATCAAAGAGGGAGTGGCGTTTCTGAAAGCGCAGGAGAGCAAGGATCCGAAAGCAGTGGAGCAGGTTCTGACTGAACAGAAGAAGGCGAAAATGCAGGCGGAACGCGCGGAGATGCAGAAGAAGCTGGAGGATGGAACCATCGATGTGTGGAGCCTGTTCGGAGATTCCGTGATTATGGGGGATTCCAGAGCGGTCGGCTTCTACACCTTTGAGTTTCTTCCTCAGTCCCGTGTCCTGGCGGATGCCGGAAATACCATTGCCAATATAAAAGATCATGAGGATGAGCTGGTGCAGCTGAACCCGGCGAATCTGTTTCTCTGTTACGGCCTGAATGACATTTCCATCGGGCTTTGGAAAACAAAGGAAGACTATGTAAAGGATTACGCCTCGATTCTGGATGAGCTGCACAAAAAACTGCCGGACACTTCCATTTTTGTCAACTCCATCATTCCGGCACAGCAGCCCGCTATCGATTCTACGCCTGCGTGGGGCAATATTCCGGAATGGAGTGACGCAGTCCACCAGATGGTAAAGGAAAAAGGATTCGGCTGGGTTGATGTCGATGGTCTGGTGAGTGAGCATCAGGATTTGTATGATCCGGATTCGATTCATGTCCAGCGGGATTTTTATCCGCTGTGGGCGACACAGATGATGCTGAGTGTCTATGATGAGCAGCAGGCGCAGGGAGACGGATCGGAGGATGTGGTATCTTCCTCGGATGACGATGCAGCGGTTTCGTCAGAGAGTATCGTCTCTGCGTCTTCAGAGAATGTAGCTTCTTCTTCGGGAAAAAGCAGCAGTACTTCTTCGTGAAGCCGGAAAAATGGCCTGGTGGAACGGAGACGGCTGTGGTGCGGGTAGTCCTTACAGCACTGCCGTGGGCGCAGCTGACTTTGTAAAATGCATGCATAGAGGGGATTACGATACGGGATTCAGTATAGAAAATACGGGGTTCAGTATAGAAGATACAGGATTCAGTATAGAAGATAAGAGATCCAGTATAGAAGATAAGGGATTCAGTTTAGATATGAAGATAAAGAGTATGAGACTGACAGGTCTGGAAATTGTCAAATGGATACTCGTGGTGTTGATCGTTGTATTTCTGGTTCACAGCTTTACGGGAAACCGGATCAGCAAGGCTGATTTTGATACGGTGTGGGATGCGGTGACAGCAGATGCGGATATGTCTAAGATGCAGGAGGGCTCCAACCAGATGATCCGCCGGCTGTACGGACTGGATCCGGCCCGGTTTGACGGCATACGGCTTTATTATCCAAAGACAAACATGGGAGCGGAAGAAATTCTCCTGGTCAGGCTGAAGGATACAGGCGATCAGGAAATGGTGCGGAGCGCTATGGAGTCCAGAAAAAAGACACAGATGAACAATTTTAACGGCTACGGAACGTATCAATATGCCATGCTTGAGAAAAGCATCATTTCTATCCGGGGAAATTATGCACTGTTTGTTTCTGCGGATAAGGCGGGAGAGATCGGGCAGGAATTTGAGAACGCTCTGTAAGGGGGAGACCGTGATATGACATTCAGCACACTAAGTTTTATTTTCTTATTCCTGCCGGTTTCGCTTCTTGTATATCATCTGATACCGGCAGAGAAAAGTATCTGGCGCAAGGTAGCGCTTCTGATTTTCAGCGTTCTGTTTTATGTGTGGGGAGATGCTCCGAGCGTTTTGGTTCTCATTATATCGGTGCTGTTCAATTATATCTCTGGACAGCAGATCCGAATGCTGTCCGCGGATGCAGGGAACGGGCTGCGGCGTAAGGTGACTGTCATTGTCGCGGTAGTTGTGGATGTCGCAGTACTGGGCATTTTCAAGTACAGCAGGCTAGCTCTTCCCGTGGGAATGTCTTTCTATACTTTTTCTGCGCTCTCGTATGTTTTCGATATTTATTACGGAAGGGTAGAGGATGACGGGAACGTGCTGAATGAGATGCTTTATATCCTGTTCTTCCCTAAGCTCATCTCCGGTCCTATTATGCAGTACAAGGATTTCCGGGAACAGCTTGTGCAGAAAACGGCAAAAAACAGATATTTTACATCCGGTATGCATCTGTTTATTATTGGTCTGTTTAAAAAGGTGCTGATCGCGGACAATCTGAGCACCGCTTTTCATCAGATCAGCAGCCTGAGTCAGATGGCTGGCCTGACGGCATGGCTGGGCATGATTTTCTATTCTCTGGAGCTTTACTTTGACTTCAGCGGATATTCCGATATGGCGATCGGCCTTGCAGGGATGTTCGGCTTCCGGATAGAGAAGAACTTCAATTATCCATATCTGTCAGACGGAGTGACGGATTTCTGGAGAAGATGGCATATATCGCTTGGCGCCTGGTTCCGCGATTACGTCTACATCCCGATGGGAGGAAACCGCTGTTCCCGTGAGAAACAGTTCCGCAATCTCGCGGTTGTCTGGATTCTGACCGGACTCTGGCACGGAAATACTCTGAATTTCCTCTTCTGGGGAATTTACCACGGCTGCTTTGTCATTCTGGAAAAATTTGTGATCGGCCAGAAACGGCTTCTGATCCCGAAGTGGCTTCGAATTCTTCTGACCGATCTGATTGCCTTCGTTGGGTGGATTTTTTTCTTCACTCCGTCGATCGGAGGGGCGTTCCACTATCTCGGACAGATGTTCGGAGCGGACGGGCTCGGTTTTGCAAATGGAGCCAGTGCCTATTATCTGACGAGCAATCTGGTTCTGCTGATCCTTGCGTTGATCTGCTGCGGCCCGCTTCTGACAAGGCTTCATGACACTCTGGTATACAGGGGCAGAAAGAACATGATCTATCTGTCGGCTGCGCTTCATGTGGTGCTGCTGATTTTCTGCGTGGCAAATATGGTCGGGGCCACATATTCTACATTCCTGTATTTCAGGTTCTGAAAGGTGAAGATAATGACGGATTACAGTGATAATAACAATAAGAAAGGTAACTCGTCGCCGATCTATCCGGATGATCTGCCGCTGCGTATGAAGACCAGGCCGGAAAGATCGGAACGAACTGCCGACAGAGCGGATGAAGGAAGAAACAGGACAACTGCCGGAGCGGGAGAGAGACGCGGAAGCGCGGCAGGCGGCGGAAGAAGCAGGATGTCAGCCGGAGCGGCGAAGAGACACGGAAACGCGGCAGGCGGCGGAAGGAGCAGAACAATTGCCGGAGCGGGAGAGAGACACGGTAACGCGGCTGGAGTCGGAAGAAGCAGGACGTCGGCCGGAGCGGGAGAGAGACACGGAAACGCGGCTGGAGTCGGAAGAAGCAGGACGTCAGCCGGAGCGGCGGAGAGGCGCGGAAACGCGGCTGACGGCAGGAAAAACAGATATCTCGAGGCGCTCAGGAAAATTCCCGGTCTTGTGCCGAAGAAACCAAAATTGCGGAAAGGGAAGAAAAAAGCATATTTCTACGATCTGCTCACCCGGATTTTTCTCGGAGCCGTCGCGGTTATTTTTGTAGTGAATCTGATCGTGCCGGCCAGAGAGTTTTCACCGGACGAGAATAGAAATCTTGCTCAGATGCCGAAAATTTCGGCGGCATCCCTCGCTAACGGCGATTTCTTCCGTGACTTCAACAGCTATGAATCGGATCAGTTTGTCGGCCGGGATATATGGATGAATATCCGATCTCTGGGTACAATGATTCTGGGAAACCGGGAATCTGAGAATGTGTATTTCGGAAAAGACGGATATCTTCTGTCGAAGCCGGTCGTGCCGGACCAGAAAACAGTTAACGCGACAGAAACTGCAATCAATGATTTTTCCGGAAAACACAGTGATCTGAACATGAACCTTCTGATGATTCCGGACGCGGCAAGCATACTCACGGACAAGCTTCCCCGGAATGCTCCGGCAGAGGATCAGATCTCAGATATCCGCGGATTTGAGAATAGCCTGGACAGCAAAATACAGAGCATTGACGCCATCGGTGTGATGCAGAAGAACAAGGATCAGAAGATTTACTACAAGACAGACCATCACTGGACCAGCCTGGGTGCTTATGAAGTCTTTCTGGGCGCGGCAAATCAGCTCGGGATTGACACACCGATCACAGATAACACGATTTACACTGTGTCGGATTCCTTCCAGGGCACTTTGGCGTCAAGAAGCGGGCGTCACATCTCGCGGGACTCGATTGAAATCTACCAGCCTGACGGAACAGATGTGGAGTATTACGTAACCTATCCTGATACAGGAGAGAAGAGTACATCCATGTTTATGAGTGACAAGTTGAAGGAAAAGGATCAGTATCAGGTGTTCTTCGGCGGAAATCATCCTCTGGTGGAGATTCGGACGACCGCCAACAATGGAAGAAATCTGCTGGTATTCAAGGACTCCTATGCGAATAGCTTTATGCAGTTTCTGTATCCGTATTTTCAGAGCATTATCATGGTGGACCCGAGATATTATTACGATGATATCGAGACTGCCATTACCTCCTACGGAATCACAGATGTGCTGTTCCTCTACAGCGCAGACACTCTGTTGGCGGACACAAATCTTGCGGACACCTTAAACGCTTCTTCTATTTCTGACGGCGGATCGGACAACGGGGGCAGTGGAACGGAGAGCGTGAACAGTTCCTCCGTGTCCTCATCCTCCTCTGAGACGGTCGGCAGCTCATCCGCGGATCATGCGGTGACCGGTATATCCTCCAGCGAGGGGGAAGGTTCAGGTTCGGATAATGCTGTCAGCGCGTCTTCCTCACAGAATACAGGGAGTGCGGCGGATGCAGCCGGGTGAATCCGTGCTGACATTTATTTACGCGAACAGTGAGCCGCAGCCGAATGCGGAGTATTCGTGTGCGGCGAGCGTCGCGATAGCGGGATAAAACTCGCGCAGCGTGTTCTATCTCGTTTACGCGAACAGTGAGCCGCAGCCGAATGCGAAGTATTCGTGTGCGGCGAGCATCGCGATAGCGAGATAAAATTCGCGCAGCGTGTTTTATCTCGCTTCAAAAGATGCTATGATAATTGCATCTGAGAATTCCATAGTGACAGGAGAAAAGGTATGAGTGATTTATTTAAGGAAAAACTGATTTCCGTACAGCCAACCATGAAGAACCGGTTCATTAAGGTTTTCTTTGTGCTGCTTACGATTCTGATGTTCTTTTCCGGAATTATGGTGCATCCCGCGTTTCTGCTTGCGGGGTTTGGTCTGATCCTGCTTGATATCTGGCTGATTCCAAGACAGAGTGTAGAATACGAGTACTCCTACGTAAACGGCGTACTGGATATTGACCGGATTTTTTCCAAACAGTCGAGGAAGAAGGGAGCTTCTTATGATTTAAGCGAAGCAGAGGTTATCGCTCCGGTTGGGTCGGATCATCTCTCTGATTTTAAGAATGTGAAGGTGGTTGATTACACATCAGGAACGCCTGAAGACGAGAAAAATGCATGGGCGTTTGTGATCTCGTCAAAGCAGGAACGACAGAAGGTTCTCATATCGCCGAGTGAAGACATGCTTAAGGATATGCGGATGCGGGCTCCGAGCCGTTTCTTCACAAATTGAGCGAACAGGCTGCTTGCCCGGACCGGGACAGGTCCGGCGTGGCAGCCTTTTTTATCCGCACAGGGCATTGACTTTCAGTGTGCGGTTTGCTAAACTTTTTTCAAATTATTCAGAACATGTGCAGACGGCAGACATATGATTGCGATTTTCTCATGCATATCTAAGATTTCGTTTCGTCACAGACTTCTGCTCTTTGCAGGGCTCTGATCTGTATAGTTATTTTATTCACATTAACAGTCAGATAGAAGAAAGGAAGAACGTTTATGGGACAGATTATCGGAGAGGGTATTACATTTGATGATGTGCTTTTAGTACCGCAGTATTCAACGGTTACACCGAATATGGTGGATTTGAGCACATATCTTACGAAGAAGATCAAATTGAATATCCCGATGATGAGCGCAGGTATGGATACGGTTACCGAGCATCGGATGGCAATTGCGATGGCCAGACAGGGCGGTATCGGAATCATCCATAAGAACATGACAATCGAACAGCAGGCAGATGAGGTCGATAAGGTAAAACGTTCGGAAAATGGTGTCATTACAGATCCCTTCTATCTTTCCCCGGAGGATACGCTTGCGGATGCCAACGCGCTTATGGCAAAGTACCGCATCTCGGGTGTGCCGATCACGGTCGGCAAGAAGCTTGTCGGAATCATTACAAACCGTGACCTTTTGTTTGAAACTGATTTCAGCAAGAAAATCAAGGAATCGATGACTTCAGAAAATCTGATTACGGCAAAAGAGGGTGTTACGCTTGAAGAGGCGAAGAGTCTTCTGGCCAAGGCACGGAAGGAAAAACTCCCGATCGTCGATGATGAGGGAAATCTGAAGGGCCTGATCACAATCAAAGATATCGAGAAGCAGATTAAATATCCGAATGCCGCAAAGGATGCATACGGACGTCTTCTGTGCGGAGCTGCCATCGGCATTACCGATGATGTCCTGGAGCGGGTGGATGCGCTGGTCAAGGCACATGTGGACTGCGTGGTCATCGACTCCGCACATGGCCATTCCGCGAATATCTTCAAATGTCTGCGGATGGTTAAGAGCGCATATCCGGATCTCCAGGTTATTGCGGGAAATGTTGCGACAGCGGAGGCCACACATGATCTGATCGAAGCTGGCGCGGACTGCGTCAAGGTAGGAATCGGACCTGGTTCGATCTGTACCACCCGTGTCGTGGCAGGCATCGGTGTTCCGCAGATTACCGCGATCATGAACTGCTATGAAGAGGCAAAGAAAACCGGCACACCGATCATCGCAGACGGCGGTATCCAGTTCTCCGGAGATATTGTGAAAGCGATTGCTGCCGGTGGTAATGTCTGCATGATGGGAAGTATGTTCGCCGGATGTGACGAGGCTCCGGGAGAATTTGAACTGTTCCAGGGAAGAAAGTACAAGGTGTACCGCGGCATGGGATCCATGGGAGCGATGTCTCAGGCACACGGCAGCGCTGATCGTTATTTCCAGGCGGGCGCGAAGAAACTCGTGCCGGAAGGCGTAGAGGGCCGTGTGGCATACAGGGGTTCTGTGGAGGATACGATTTTCCAGATGATAGGAGGCCTTCGCTCGGGCATGGGTTACTGCGGAGCGGCAGATATTCCGACACTGCAGAAAACCGGAAAGTTCATCAAGATTTCTTCCGCCGCACTCAAGGAGTCGCATCCTCATGATATTCATATCACAAAGGAGGCTCCGAACTACAGCATCGATAACTGATTCTGAAAGTGAACGGGCCACTTGCACAGCGATCTGTGTCCTGCACTACGGGCGCGGACGTCTGTGATCATCTGGTCCGGATGGATAATGGACAGCAGAATGGCGCAGAAATGTGGTTCTGCTGTCTTTTGTTTTTACGGGATCAATGATTCCGGAAAAAAGGATTCAAGGGAGGTCTCTATGAAAGCAGACAGCAGGAAAAAGCTCGACAGATTATGTCTGGCAATGATAGATTATGACCGGAGGGATCCGATGCGGATTCAGCATCTGATTAAGGTGCATGCTTTCTCGGCAATGATCGGGCGGGGCGAGGGTCTCGATGAGAAGACGCAGCTGATCCTTGAGGCTGCCGCTTATGTTCATGATATCGGAATTCACAGGGCGGAGATCCTGTGCGGAAAGAGCGATGGAAAACTGCAGGAGAAGTACGGACCGGCCGAGGCGAAGCCTGTTCTGGAGAAGATCGGGTTTGAAAAGGATGAGATTGACAGGATCTGCTATCTGATCGGTCATCATCACACCTATAAAGACATTGACGGAATGGATTACCAGATTCTGGTCGAGGCAGATTTTCTGGTGAATCTGTACGAAGATCATTCTTCCATTACGGGAATCCAGAGCGCATACAGCAATATATTCCGGACGGAATGTGGTAAGAAGATCTTTCGGGAGATGTATCTGGATGCGGGAGATCCGGAATACGAGGAATGGCTTCAGTCGAAGGAACAGGCGGCAGACGCGGAATAAGTAATGAAAAGACCCATATCCGGACGATATCGTCGAAGGATATGGGCTTTTTTTACGCGGACAGCGAGCCGCGGCCGAATGCGAAGTATTCGTGTGCGGCGAGCGTCGCGATAGCGAGATAAAACTCGCGCAGCGTGTTTTATCTCGTTGTCAGAGCAGAGAATAACCGAAGCTGTTGACGAGAGCGTCGATCGGAACCTTCTTTTTGCAGAGCGGACATTCACTGGTCTTGTAGGATTCGTATTCGGGAACGTCGGATGCATGGAAGGCTGCCGCGACCTTGATTCCCTTGACCTCATCCACTGCGCTGAAGATGGCACATGCGCCGCTGACGGTTGCGCCGTAATAGCGGACACTCTCGAGAATCGTTGCCAGCGAACGGCCTGTTGTGATGGAGCCCAGGAGAAGCAGCACGTGCTTGCCGCGGAGCGCAATCTGCATGTTGTCACGGAAAATGATCTGTCCTGATGCGATATATTCGGGGGAGACAACATAGATGGTCTTGTGTGCGTTGATAGAGAGTATTCCGGATTTTGTAAGCTCTTCCGCGAGGTATGTGCCGATAACCTCCATGCCATCCATGCAGATGATTGTATCAACCTGCGTATCAACGGAGTAGTGCATGGCAAGAAGAGATGCGACGTTGTGCGCCTCGCTGCAGCGGGTCTTCATGGTTGTGATATCGAAGAAACAGTTGATATGGGAGTGTGAGGTCGCAAAATGACCCCGGATCACCTTCAAGGATACATTCGAATTCATAACCGCCGGTATTTTGACATAGTTTTTGTCCATATTGTGCTCCTTTCCTCTTACAGCCGCCGGATATCAGCTTTCTGTATTCTGCGAATCTTTCTCTATAAGCTGAGGATTCATACAACGATTATACCATAGATAATACTAAAGTTGCACAAAAAATACAGAAAAAACGCAGAATTAATGTTAAATATGCCTTCCTGTCTGCGGATATTACGGAAAAAGGGACTGCCATATGAGCGGCAGTCCCATGGTATGAATATGCTGTTTATCTGTAATTATTCAGCCGGAAAAATCAACAAGCAGTTTTTCGCTTGAAATGATAATATGCTGAATCGTTGGATTTATTTATTTTTGTTTTGCTTCTTGACATCTTCCATCATAAGGGCGCGCACCTTCAGAGGCAGGCCGAACAGATTGATAAATCCGCTGGCGTCACTGTGATCATAGAGATCTCCGGTGGTGAAGGATGCCAGGGAGGAGTTGTAGAGGCTGTACGGAGAAGTCGTTCCGTTGCGGATGATGTTGCCCTTGTAGAGCTTAAGCTTTACTTCGCCGGTTACGACATTCTGGGTAGACTCGACAAATGCGCTGATGGCTTCGCGAAGAGGAGTAAACCATTTTCCTTCGTAAACAATCTGTGCCAGCTGGCTTCCGAGTTTTTTCTTTGTCTCCATGGTTTCGCGGTCAAGCACGAGTTCCTCGAGCTGATCGTGCGCGGCCATGAGGATTGTTCCGCCCGGGGTTTCATAGACGCCGCGGGATTTCATTCCAACGACACGGTTCTCCACGATATCGATGATGCCGATTCCATTTGCGCCGCCAAGCTTGTTCAGTTCTTCGATGATCTCGGCTACTTTCATTTCCTTGCCGTTCAGCGTCTTCGGGACACCCTTTTCAAAGGTAAGGGTAAGGTCGGTGACCTTGTCCGGCGCTTTTTCGGGAGTGACACTCAGGACCAGAAGTTTATCATAGTTCGGTGCCTGTGAAGGATCTTCCAGCTCAAGACCTTCGTGACTGATATGCCACAGATTCCGGTCACGGCTGTAGCCTTTGCCCATGGAGAAAGGAAGGTCAATGCCATGGTCCTTGCAGTACTGGATTTCATCTTCACGGGACTGCATGGTCCATACGTCGGTCATGCGCCAGGGGGCAATGATCTTAATTGTGGGATCAAGGGCTTTGATGCCGAGCTCAAAACGGATCTGATCATTACCCTTTCCGGTTGCTCCATGGCAGATGGCGGTAGCGCCTTCCTTGTGCGCTACTTCAACAAGCTTTTTCGCGATCAGCGGGCGTGCCATAGAAGTACCAAGAAGATAGCTGTGTTCATAGACCGCACCTGCCTTGACACAGGGCATGATGTAATCCTCTGCAAATTCGTCGATGACATCGATGATGTAGAGCTTGGAAGCTCCGGAGCTCAGCGCTCTTTCGTTCAGATTGTCATCGGTCAGCTCTTCTTCCTGTCCGCAGTTGATGCAGCAGCAGATGATCTCATATCCGAAGTTCTCCTTCAGCCAGGGAATCAGCGCTGTGGTATCCAGACCGCCGGAATATGCAAGAACAACCTTTTCACTCATGGGAAATTTCCTCCTTTATATATATCAAATATGAAATTACCGATTTTATCGGATGCAGCCGGTATGCCGGTTGTACAGAAGCGGAAGGGCCTGTACATGGACCGGAACACGGAACATTCTCATTATACCGACTCGCCAGGAACGGAACAAGCATTTCTGTTGAATTGAAGCGGATTTTAGACTGCTTCGCAACGCTCCATGCTCATACCTGTTGCCTTCGAAATCGCATACAGTCTCTCACGCGCGCTTCGCGACAGGCGAATTGTTTGCGTTTTCGAAGCGTGTCGTGTATAAGCTACGGATTGCTCCGTGCTTCGCACTCTCGCAATCCTACAGGCATGAGCGTTTTCGCCGTGTTTCACACGGCTTCACGCTCATACCTGTTGCCTTCGAAATCGCATACAGTCTCTTACGCGCGCTTCGCGTGCGACGAGCCTGTTTGCGTTTCGAAGAGCTTATACACGAATATACATCACTTGTGTATGATATGCAAGAGCTAAATGCATTAAGTTGAAATAATATGCATAAATTTAAAATTAAATGCATAATTATGCATAATTCACTCTTTACATATCCGAAAAAGAAGTTTATTCTTAACAGAGAATCGACAAGGAGGAGGTTTTATATGAAGATCGGACATGATGGTGTGACAGCCGCTATGGGATTTAAGGCTGCGGGCGGACACACTGGCATTAAAAAGGGAAATACAAAGGATATGGCGATGATTTACAGTATTGTGCCCTGTGTTGTTGCGGGTACTTTTACGACGAATCTTGTCAAGGCGGCTCCGGTGAAATGGGATCAGCATGTGGTGCATGACAGTAAGAGCGCGCAGGCGGTTGTGGTCAACAGCGGAATCGCAAATGCGGCTACGGGTGCACAGGGCTATGAGGCCTGTCGGAAAACGGCTGAGGCAGCATCAAGAGAGCTTGATATTCCTGTGGACTCGGTGCTGATCGGTTCGACCGGAGTGATCGGAGCGCAGATCCCGGTAGATGTCATTGAAAAGGGAATCCATCTTCTTGCTCCGATGCTGGACAATTCCCGGGAAGCGGCTTCTATTGCGGCACAGTCCATCATGACCACGGATACGCATCCGAAGGAGGTATCGGTGCAGATCGAACTGGGCGGAAAAACAGTGACCATCGGCGGAATGTGCAAGGGAGCAGGCATGATTCATCCAAACATGTGCACGATGCTTTCTTTTCTTACCACGGATGCGGTGATTTCCGGGACGATGCTTCAGGAAGCCCTGTCAACGGTGGTGAAGGATACTTACAATATGATTTCGGTAGATGGAGACACCTCCACGAACGACACCTGCGTGATCATGGCGAACGGTCTTGCCGGGAATCCGGATATTACCTCCCGTGGAGAGGATTATGATAAATTCGTCGAGGCGCTTTTTGCGGTGAACCGTGAACTTGCGAAGATGATTGCGGGCGACGGAGAGGGAGCAACCAGACTTTTCGAAGTAAAGGTTGTGCACGCAAAGACGAAGGATCAGGCTGTAACATTGGCGAAATCGATTGTTACATCAAACCTTACGAAGGCGGCGATCTACGGAAGAGATGCAAACTGGGGCAGAATCCTCTGCGCAATGGGATATTCGGGTGCAAAATTTGATCCGGAGAATGTGGATCTTTATTTTGAAAGCAAAGCCGGTAGGATTAAAATCGTAGAGAACAGCGTTTCGACGGGCTACAGCGAGGATGAGGCGACAAAGATCCTCTCTGAGGATGCGGTAACGTGTATTGCAGACGTCAAGATGGGAAGTGAGGAGGCGACAGCCTGGGGCTGTGACCTCACCTATGATTATATTATGATCAACGCAGATTACAGATCCTGATTTCTGCATGGCTCCGGAGGTGAAAGATGGTTAATCAGAAATATTTAGACAAGGCGGAGGTTCTCATCGAGGCACTCCCTTATATTCAGAGATTCAACCGCAAGATTATAGTGGTTAAATACGGCGGAAGCGCGATGATCGACGATGAGCTGAAGAAAAATGTCATCAAAGATGTGGTCCTTCTGAAGCTGGTCGGATTCAAACCGATTATCGTTCATGGCGGCGGAAAGGAAATTTCAAGGTGGGTCGGAAAGGTCGGCATGCAGCCGAGGTTTGTCAACGGACTGCGCGTGACGGATGAGGATACCATGGAGATCGCCGAAATGGTTCTGAACAAGGTGAATAAGGAACTGGTGAGCATGGTTGAGAGCCTTGGCGTAAAGGCTGTAGGAATCAGCGGAAAGGACGGAGGACTTCTTCAGGTTGAAAAGAAATATTCCGACGGTGAGGATATCGGCTACGTGGGTGATATTCGCAAGGTGGATCCAAAGGTTCTGAACGATCTTCTGGAAAAGGACTTTCTCCCGATTGTCTGTCCGGTTGGCGCCGACGACGAGTATCATTCCTATAATATTAATGCTGATGATGCGGCCAGCGCAATTGCGGAAGCGGTGAATGCGGAGAAGCTGGCGTTCCTCAGTGATATTGAGGGCGTATATTATGACAAGGATGACCCGTCCACACTCATCTCTCTTCTCACGATCGATGAAGCGAAGAGCCTGATGGAGAGCGGCCATGTGGCGGGAGGAATGATCCCGAAGCTTCAGAACTGCATCAATGCCATCAATAACGGAGTAAACCGGGTGCATATTCTGGATGGAAGAATTCCGCACTGTCTGCTGCTGGAAATCTTTACAAACAAGGGTATCGGCACCGCAATTCTGAGAAATGAAGAGGAAAAATTTAATCATGAAGACTGAAGAAATCATGCAGGAAACCGATCAATATGTTCTTCACACGTACAACCGTTTTCCGGTTGTATTCGAAAGAGGTGAGGGGGTTCATCTCTATGACACGGATGGGAAAAAATATCTGGATTTTGCGGCAGGCATCGCTGTTTTCGGCCTGGGATACGGAAACCGGGAATACAATGACGCACTGAAGGACCAGATCGACCATATTATTCATACCTCCAATCTGTACTACAATGTTCCGATGGCGGAGGCAGCGAGAAAAGTAGCGCAGTCCTGCGGCATGAGCAAGGTATTTTTCACAAACTCCGGAACGGAGGCAATCGAGGGCGCGATTAAAGCTGCAAGAAAGTATGCATGGCTCAGGGACGGGAGTTCGGATCATGAAATCATTGCCATGGAGCATTCCTTCCATGGCAGGAGTCTAGGCGCACTCTCCGTCACCGGAAATACATCCTATCAGGAGCCGTTCAAGCCGCTGATCGGCGGAATCCGCTTTGCCAGATTCAATGACCTCAAGAGCGTTGAAGAAAGCATCAACGGAAAGACCTGTGCGGTTATCATGGAAACCGTGCAGGGTGAGGGGGGCATCTATCCGGCCAAAAAGGAGTTCCTCGAGGGGGTTCGGAAGCTTTGCGACGAGCATGATATTCTGCTGATCCTGGATGAGATTCAATGTGGAATGGGTCGTACCGGTAATCTCTGGGCATGGCAGGAATTCGGCGTACAGCCGGATATCATGACCTGTGCCAAGGCACTTGGCTGCGGAGTTCCTGTCGGCTGCTTTGTGCTGAATGAGAAGGCGGCATCACGGTCTCTGGTACCGGGCGACCATGGCAGCACTTACGGAGGAAATCCTCTTGCAACGCGTGCGGTCAGCACGGTATTTGACCTGTTCGAGAAAAATCACATTGTCGAACATGTGAGAAAGCTGACTCCATACCTGGAGCAGCAGCTTGACGCACTTGTAGACAGATATGATTTTCTCTCGGCGCGCCGCGGCAGGGGATTTATGCAGGGGCTTGTTGTGACAGGAAGACCGGTGGGTGAAATCATCGGAAACGCCTTGAAGAACGGGCTTGTGGTTATCTCAGCGGGATCAGATGTGATCCGTCTGGTTCCTCCGCTGATCATCGAGAAGGAAGATATTGATGAAATGATCCGGAGACTGGAAGCCTCGTTTTAAGCTTCTGAATCTTTCGCGAAAATTTTGTTCTGTGTCTTAGCCCTTGTAATTGTTACAAAAATTCGCTACAATATTTATGGTCGGGTATCTCTTTATCGGAAACATTCAGGAAATGACGATGATCGGAGAGATACAAATGATAAATAAAATCAGAAAGCGGATCCGCAATGCTTCCGTGCTGCTTTTTGTCGCGTTTACAGCCGCGGTTCTTCTATCAGGCTGTGGAGAGGATGAGGGCATCTATCGATACGGGTCTGCTGTTCTTGAATCTTCCAATGGCCGGGTAGAGGGCTTATCTTCGCGGGAGGATGCTTCCGGCGAAGCGCGCGCCACAGGTGAGGCGGAAAATACTTCCGCCAAAGCGGCTGCCGCACGTGAAGCGGGTGATGCTTCCGGCGAAGCGCCCGCTGCAAAAGCAGGAGATGCTTCCGGTGAATCACCCGCTGCAGGAGAGGAGAATGGCGCACCGGAGACGACATGTTATGTATATGTCTGCGGAGCAGTAAACGCGCCGGGAGTCTATGAACTGCCGGCAGGAAGCCGTGTGTACGAGGCGATTGCGATGGCCGGCGGAATGACCGGAGAAGCAGACGGACGAAGCCTGAATCAGGCGGCACAGGTCGCTGACGGTCAGCAGATCACCGTGTATACGAGAGAAGAGACAGAGAAACTTCAGAAGAACGGCAGCAGCGCCGCAATGGCAGGACAGGCTGGAGAGTCGGGAGGCAATCTGTCTTCAGGAGAATCCGGGAAGGCAAAGGTAAATATCAACACGGCCGGCAGGGAAGAACTGATGACACTGCATGGAATCGGTGCTGCCCGGGCAGATGCGATCCTGGCGTACCGCGAGGAGCATGGGACTTTTTCCAGAATCGAAGACATTATGAATGTCGAGGGAATCAAGGAAAAGGCTTTTGCGAAGATTCGGGACGATATTGTGGTATGAGGATGTACATTTATAGGCAGGAGTCTGGAGATGGCAAATAAGGTTCTGGTAGTTGACGATGAAAAGCTTATCGTAAAGGGTATCCGGTTTTCGCTGGAACAGGACGGGTATGAGGTGTCCTGCGCCTACGATGGAGAGGAGGCACTCAATCTGGCGAAGGAGAATGATTATGACATCATACTTCTGGACCTGATGCTCCCGAAAATGAGCGGCCTTGAGGTCTGTCAGCAGATTCGGGAGTTTTCCAATGTTCCGATTATCATGCTCACCGCGAAGGGTGAGGATATGGACAAGATCATGGGATTGGAATACGGAGCCGACGACTACATCACGAAGCCGTTTAATATTCTTGAGGTTAAGGCCAGAATCAAGGCAATCCTCCGGAGAACGAGAAAAACGGAAAAGACCGAGGAGAAGACAAAGATCATTCAGGCAGGGGATCTGCGGCTTGACATTGACAGCCGCCGGGTCTTTATCGGAGACCGGGAGGTCAATCTGACCGCGAAGGAATTCGATGTACTGCAGCTTCTCGCTTTTAATCCGAACAAGGTTTACAGCCGGGATAATCTTCTGAATATCGTGTGGGGATATGAGTATCCGGGCGATGTCAGGACGGTGGACGTCCATATCCGGCGGCTTCGCGAGAAGATTGAGGACAATCCATCCGAACCCCGGTACGTTCACACAAAGTGGGGAGTCGGCTATTATTTTCAGGCATAAAATTTATGGGCAGACCTGCTTTGCACGGGCAGGCGGCAGAAGTAAAGTTCCCACCGTTGGCAGAGGTTAACGGTGGGACTTTCTGTCAGAGTGCGGCATCCTTGTGGAAGATGCGGCGCGGCTTTGCTATAATAGCATTCAGCAGTTATTGGAGGAGAAACGAATGACTGGAAGGAAACGAGTCTTTAACAATCGACCGCTCAGGATCATCATGGCAATTCTGATCGCTGTGATGGTTATACTTTTTATCCGTTATATGGCATCTCCCTCTGGCAGAAACAGCTCTCCGGAGAACAGAGAGGCGGTACAGAGTACATCGGCGTCGGTATCTGCCGGATCAGAGGACGCAGCGGCATCTTCTGAGGACAGTCAGGGCATCCTTCAGGCGGTTGCTGCGGACTCTTCTGATTCCGCTGCCGGAGTCGGAACAGCGGGATCCGGAGAAACGGTGCAGACATCTTCTGCTGCATCATCCGCTTCTTTGCCTTCCGTTGGTAATTCTGACAGGGATTCCTCCGGAGAGAGTGCGGAGTCATCATCTTCTTCCTCGGACAGCGGGACGGACGATTCTGCCGTAAAGGGAGATACTGCAGTGCTTTCCGACGGGAACGGCAATACGGTGACGGTTACCTATGACAGCGGAGCTGCGTGGTACGATGAGAATCAGAATGTATATTCTCCGCTGGGATCCGGGAACTGGATGGATGAATCGGGAAATATTTATACAGAGGAAGGCAGCTCGAATACTTCCGGCAACACAGCGGGAGGCGGAAACGGGATTAATCTTGTGCAGAACAGAGGTTGATATATGGAGAAAGAACATAAAGCAGGGGAATGGTATCGGCTGGATAATGCGGCAAAGCTGATACCTTCGACCATGGTCGGCGCGGATACCAGGGTCTTCCGGCTCGTCTGTGAGCTGAAAGAAGAGGTGAATCCGGAGATTCTTCAGAAGGCGCTGGAAGAAACCATGAGGGAATTTCCGTATATGAACTGCTGCCTGCGGAAGGGGATCTTCTGGTATTATATGGACCAGCTTCCGGGATGTGAAAAAGTACGGGAAGAAGATATACCGGCGCTGAAGGCGCTTTATATTCCCGGGAAGAAAAATTTTCTGTACCGGGTGAGCTATTTTCACAGAAGAATCAATGTCGAGATTTTTCATGTCCTTTCCGATGGAACAGGCGGATACATGTTTATTGAGTCACTTGTGACTAATTACCTGATTCTGAGGCATAGTCTTGATCGGTCACTTTTCCGGTCAGATCAGGGATCGGTGACGGAGAAGCAGCTCGACGCTTTCAGCAAGTATTATGAAAAGGGTGAACGGAAGAAGAGAAATTATCTGCGTGAGATGTTTCCGGTGAAGGCCTACCAGATCAGGGGTATTCAGGACGCAAATCTGGAAGAACATCTTCTGGAGGGAACAGTCTCCGTCAGAGAGATTCTCAGGGTTGCGCATGAGAATCATGCGACCGTCGGTATTCTGACCACTGCCCTCTGGATTGAGGCTATTCTGAAGGAGATGAAGCATTCGGAGTATAATCGTCCGATCGTGGTTAGTGTACCGGTCAATCTTCGTCAGTTTTTCCCGTCAGAGACGAGCCGGAACTTTTTCGGCGTTATCCAGGTGGTTTACTATGCGGGCGATTATGATGGTACCCTGAAGAGCATTATGGATCCGGTCAGCAGAGAATTTTCAGAACAGCTGACGGAGGAGAACGTCCGGAAGACCATGAATTCTTATTCTGCGCTGGAACATAATCTTGCGGTACGCGTAATTCCTCTGTTTATCAAAAATGTGGCGCTGCAGGGAATCGCATATCGGATGAATACAGGAGTTACAACCTCAGTTTCGAACGTAGGTGTTGTGAGACTTCCCGCAGAAATGTCTCCGTATGTTGAGAAATTCTCGAGTTTTATGTCCTGCAAGACGGTATTTCTGTGCGTCAGCACATATGAGGACTGGATGGTATTCGGTGTTGTCTCCAGCTTTGAGAGACATCCGGTCGCCATGAATTTTTTCCGCAGGCTGGTACAGCTTGGGGTTCCGGTGGAAATCGCGAGTAATGACTGTGACGAGGGGGTGTGAGGAATGCAGGAATGCGGCAGATGCCACGTGAAGATCAGGGGAAACAAGCGCTGCTGTCCGCTCTGCGGAGGACCGCTTTCGGGGGAACCGGAAAATCCGGCTTTTCCGTCGCTTCCGAAGAGAAAATTCAGCCGCCTCAGTGCTGTGAAACTTGCAGCCTTTCTTTTGATTGTATTCCTCATTTCGGATGGGGCAATGATTTATATAATGGGAGGTGTCCCGTCATGGATTCCGCTCTCGGTACTGAGTGCGGTGGTAGGCTTTATGGATATCTGCGTGACCATGTACTACAGGAACAATGCGCTGAAAACCATGCAGGTGCAGGTGATTATCGGTATTTTTCTGAGTCTTGTGATCGATGCGGTAACGGGGTGGCATAAGTGGTCGATCCACTGGGTCATGCCGGTCGCCTTCGTCGGTGTTATGGTGACTACAATACTGATCGGTATGGGGCTGAAAATGGCACTGCAGGAATTTGTACTCTATCTTCTGATGGATACGGTGCTTTCACAGCTGCAGTGGATTTTTCTACTGAAACATATAAATTGTTTTCAGATACCTGCGGTAATCAGCAGTTCGGCCTGTATCCTGATGTTCCTCGGGATTCTGATTTTCCGCTGGAAGGATTTCACATCGGCGTCATCCAGATACTTTAATATCTGACCGGATATTGAGAGAAGACGTAAGGACCTGGAGTTTTTTTATGAAAAAGAAGATAAAGCATTTTGCTTTTTACAGAAGTATCCGGTTTTATATCATGATACTTCTTTTCATCATGGGCATTGTGCCCTCTATCATTGTGGAAAGCGTCATTGTACAGAGCTACGAGGACCGTGCGGTGAGCCAGAGAACCGTGATGGTCAAAAATCAGTGCGAAATATTGGCGGATCAGCTTTTTAACCGGAATTATCTGTCTGATACCAGTGATGACGTGATTAACGGGGAGTTTAATATGCTCACCGGAATCTATGGGGGACGAATCCTCGTAATCAACCGCGACAGCAGAATTGTCATGGATACATTCAATATTGATAACGGAAAATATTCTCTGTCACAGGAGGTTACGGACTGCCTGAACGGGAAGGAAACGAGTCATTACGACAGAGCAAATAATTATATTGAGCTGACTTTCCGGATCAAAGATCCGGACAAGAAGAGCAGTGATGCAGAAACGGCCGGCGTACTGCTTGTCAGCGTATCAACCACGGAAATCAGTATCAGTAAGGGAATTCTGGAGGAACGGGGCACAATGATTCTCGCGATTATCACGGTCGTTATCCTGATTCTCGGATATATTCTTTCGGGAATCCTTGTCAAGCCTCTGCAGAAAATCACACGTTCGATTGAAGGAATTACGGACGGCTATCAGGATGAGAGCATTTCCGTCAATGATTATCGCGAGACAAAGCTGATCACCGATGCTTTTAACCGGATGCTGGCGAGAGTGAAGACGGTGGATGACAGCCGTGAGGAATTTGTATCCAATGTGTCACATGAGCTGAAGACGCCGCTTACTTCGATGAAGGTTCTGGCGGATGTTCTGAATCAGAACCCGGATGCTCCCATTGAGGAGTACCGCGATTTTATGAAGGACATCTCGGCGGAGATAGACCGGGAGAACTCCATCATTACGGATCTTCTGGCGCTTGTGAAAATGGACAAAAAATCCGCGGATCTTAATATCACGGATGTGAATATCAATGATGAACTGGAACAGATTATCAAGCGGCTGAAACCGATCGCCGATAAGGCGCATGTGGAACTGATTCTTGACAGTTTCCGTCCGATAACGGCTCAGGTGGATGAAACCAAAATCTCTCTGGCATTCACAAACATTATCGAGAATGCCATTAAATATAATAGGCCGGAGGGCGGCTGGGTGAGAGTCTCCCTGAATGCGGATCGTAAATACTGTTATACGACGATTGCGGACAACGGAATCGGAATTCCGGAGGAATCCCTGAACAATATTTTTGAGCGTTTCTACCGCGTGGACAAAAGCCATTCCCGGGAGATCGGAGGAACGGGTCTGGGTCTTGCAATCACAAAGAAGGTAATCGTCATGCATCGGGGAGCAATCCGTGTCAAGAGCAAGCTTGGAGAGGGAACCACTTTTTCCATACGGATTCCGCTGGTTCACATCGTTTAAAGGAGGCAATGGACGAATGAAGAAGCTTCTCAGCTGCCTGATGATTCTCAGCCTTATCGCCGGCCTGGCGGGCTGCGGATCGACGGTCAGCAGTTCATCGGGCGTTCAGCCCAGTGCTTCTGTTCAGAAGACGTATCTTTATTATCTGAATCAGGAGGAGGACCGGATCAGCTGGGTGGAATATCATTTTAATGAACCGGATACAGAAGGACAGGTTGTTGAGATGATCGCCCTGCAGACACAGAAGCCGGGAAATAAGGAGGATGTTCTCCTTCTGCCGGATGGAGTGAAGATTCAGAATTATAAGCTTAGTGATCAGGTACTTACGCTTGATCTGAGCGCGGGCTTTCAGAACCAGGCACAGACAAGAAAAGTGCTCTGCATCGGCGGTCTGGTGCGGAGCTTTGCCCAGATTGACGGCGTCGACAAAATCCTGTTTACAGTAGACGGCAAGGATCTTACTGACAGCAGCGGAAATGCAGTCGGTGCTCTGACAAATGACAGCTTTGTGGATAATGCCGGAAAGAATATCAATGCTTATCAGGAGATGGAAATGACGCTGTATTTTACGGATCAGACCGGGTCGAAGCTGGTTCCGGAAACGAGGGAGGTCTATTACAGCAGTAATGAGCCTGTGGAGAAAGCAGTTGTGGAAGAGCTGATTCAGGGCCCTTCTGAGGAGGGGCACTACCCGGTATTCTCCACGGACACGCAGGTGCTCAGTGTTATTTCGCAGGCGGGAATCTGCTACGTGAATTTCGATGACAGTGTTCAGAATTCGATTCTGAGTATCAGTGAGGAGATTCCCATCTATGCTATTGTGAATTCACTGGCGGAGACCTGTAATACCAAGAAGGTTCAGTTCTCGATCGACGGCGAAAGTGACACCGTCTTTCGCAACAGCATGGATCTGAGTGTGCAGTATACCAGAAACCAGGATCTGATTTCTTCGTGACGGCAGATTTGTATTCTCGTGCCGCTGACGCGTTACTTCATGCTCATACCTGTTGTCATCGTTAATGTTCTTGCCCACTGGTGAGAAGGCTCCCCGTGGGTCAAGAACATTGCGGCTGTACTTATGCAGCAGACGGCCATGTGATACATTGTGCCACACACTGTATAAGCTGCGGATTGCTGCGGTTTTGTGAGAATTGCATATTGCGTTTTTTATGGCCGGGTGCTATGGTTTACTTATGTCAACACATCAGCCGTTCTGATTACTTTTCAATTTTGTTTTGCTTTCGTTTTATTTTTCGTTTTCTGCTTTTCTTTTTTTCTCTTTTTCTTCTCTTTCCTTTTTATTTTTTCTTCTCTTCCCTTGTTTTCTTAATGAAAGCGGCTTTTATCATTGCGCTGCAGTCTCTTTCGTGCATTTCATATGTTCCAATTTGTTCTTTTATTTACGCGAGCATCGCGATAGCGAGATAAAACTCGCGCAGCGTGTTTTATCTCGTTTCTGCTTTTATGTTTTGACATTTTTTCGTTTCCGCAGCTTCTTCATTTTCACATTTTTCAAGGCATCGGTGTAATGACACGATGATGGAATCGGGGTGATGGAATTTGAAATACCGGCCTGTCTGTATTGCCTGTGTGCTGCTGATTCTGGGGATTCTGTTCTGTCGCTTTGCAGGAATCCCTGTTTTTGGACGCCCTAAGATTCCGGAGAGCGCGCAAAGCGTTCTGGAGTCTGGAACGACTGCCAGCTGCTCCGGAGAGATTGTGGAGAGGAATCGGAAGAAAAAATCTGTTCAGTATATCATTAAGGATTGTAGAGCTGAATTCCGGGACGATGAGAATCAGGTTTGCCGTATCCGGATTGGTTATCTGAAGGTTACAGTGCTGCCGGAAGTTACAGTGTTGCCGGAGGCGAATTTTGCGGACGATAATAAACTTGCCGGGACAGGACTGTTAACCGAAGAAGAATTGAAGGAGCGCGATATTGGACAGCTTCCGGTCGGGAGCAAAGTGATATTCCGGGGAAAACTATCGGAAATTGACGGACCCTCAAATCCGGGTGAATTTGACAGCAGGAAATATTATGCGTGCAGAAAGATTTATTATGAAATGCTGAACGAGAAAGTCATGGTGACAGACCCGGGTGGAGGCTTACGGGAGCATCTTGCAGCGTTTCGGGAAGGAGTCAGCGCCCGGCAGGCGAAACTGATGCATCCGAAACAGGCCGGGGTTTTGTCGGCTATGCTGCTTGGAGACCGCTCAATGCTGAGCGAAGAGAGCAAAGAACGGTACAGGTACGGCGGAGTCATGCACGTTCTGGCGATTTCCGGACTGCATATCTCAGTGCTTGGGATGATATTTTATGAGCTGCTGTTCCGGGTTCTTCTTTCAGGCATGCCGTCTCACATCCGGGCAGGACAGGCCATTGCCGCTGCCGGCGCAGCGGCGGTGACAGGAATTTACTGCGTGTTTGCGGGCTCCCCAGTCTCTGCTGTCCGTGCGATGATCATGTTCGGACTTGCCCTGGGGGCAAAAATTCTACGAAGGTCTTATGATGTGCTGTGCGCGGTCGGGATCTCGGCCATTCTTCTACTGTTAACAAGGCCGGGATATCTTTTCGATGCCGGATTCCAGCTTTCCTATGCGGCGGTTGGAGGCGCAGCCGTTTTTTATCCAGCATTGCTTGGGCTGGTACCGAAGAATTATTGGCACAGAGGAAGCCGGATCAAGAAAATTTTTGAAAAAATTCTCGAGGCATTTCTGATGTGGGTGGCAGTCATGCTGTGCACGATCCCGGTTGCCGCTTACGCATTTTCAGAGATTCCGGTGCTGCCATTCGCAACATTGCTGATTGTTCCGGCGATGGGAGCGGTACTGATCCTTGGTATTGCCGGAAGCACTGCAGGTATGCTGTGTTCTCCGGCAGGGTGGCTATTGTTGATTCCAGTTGATCTTTTACTTCAGCTGTTTGAGAGAATTGCGTTGTTTGTGAAAACCATCCCGGGCTCGGTATGGACGGTCGGAAAACCGGAACGGTGGCAGCTTATGGCCTATGGATTCTGCCTTCTTCTGGTATGGATTTGCCTCAGACACGGTATGGGAAGGCGCGCGGCGCTGGTGGTGGCTGCGGCGGTGCTGGTTCTTTCTCTGAAATGGAGTCCGGCGTTGTCAATTGCTATGCTGGATGTCGGACAGGGAGACAGTCTCGTCATCTCCCGGGGACTCGGAATGTGGAAGCCAGGCGGGGATCCGGTGTATCTCGTCGATGGAGGAAGCAGCAGTGTGAAGCAGCCGGGGAAGTACCGGATCATTCCATATCTGAAATCTCGAGGGGTTACAAGGATCCGGGGGATTTTTGTCAGTCACGGAGATCAGGATCACCTGAACGGGATCGAGGAGCTGCTGGAAGAGATTGTCGGTCAACGGGTACGCATCCGGGTGGACGTACTTTATCTGACTCCGCAGATGCAGAATGACGCTGCAGGCGGACACCTTATAAAATTATGCAGGAAGGCAGGGATCCGGATCGTGTTTTTGAAAAAAGGAAATACACTTCAGGATGGAAAGCTCCGAATCCGGGTGCTGCATCCGGATACAGAGCCGGAAAATGGATCGGGGACCGGAGGGACAGATGGCCGCACTGCCGGTGCGTCATTGGGGGACACAAGTCGTGGCGCATCTGATGGCATGACTGGAGGGAGAAATGAGGACAGCATGGTTCTGCTGCTGTCTTTCGGGGATTTCGATGCACTCCTGACGGGAGATCTGGAAGGAGAAGGAGAACGAAAGGTTCTGGAGGAGGCCGGATCCGTGGAGTATCTGAAGGTTGCGCACCACGGCTCACGCAATTCTACCTCAGATTCATTTCTCCGAAAGGTATCTCCTGTTGTCTGCATGATTTCCGCCCCGGAAAAGAGCAGGTATGGACATCCTGCGGGAGAGACGCTGACAAGGATTCGCGAGGCAGGAGCGGAATATTATGTGACGAGAGATTGTGGCGCCATCTGTCTGGAAACGAAGGGAAGAGGAAGTTTCCGGATCAGAACTTTCCGGAGAGAAGCGGATATGGTAAGATGAGACGGTGAGCAGAAAATCCCGGGAAAGGGAGGTTGCAGAAGGTTGAAGATAATTCGGGAAGATATCAAAGGCGGCAATTTCAAAAAGGTTTATCTTTTGTACGGGGAAGAAGCATATCTGAGAAACCAGTACAGGGATCTTCTGATCCGGGCGCTTGTTCCGGAGGGGGATACCATGAACTTTACCAGATACACCGGTAAGGACGTGGATGAGCAGGAGATTGTGTCGCAGGCAGAAACGCTGCCTTTTTTTGCGGACCGACGGGTTATTCTCGTCGAAAACAGTGGATTTTTCCGCCGGAAGACCGAGAGACTGGATGACTACATGGATCATCTGCCGGACTACCTTGTGATGATATTTGTGGAGGACGAGGTTGACAAGAGAAATCGTCTCTACAAGCAGATTCAGAAAAAAGGGCATGTGGCGGAGTTTGCGGCGCAGACAGAGGAGACCCTTACCCGGTGGGTGCTGACACGCATGACCAGAGAGGGGAAGAAAATCACCAGGAAGGATATGAGCCACTTTCTAGATATGACAGGAACAGACATGGCAAATATCAGCAGTGAGCTTGAAAAACTGCTCTGCTATACCATGGGCAGGGAGGTCATCACAAATCAGGACATTGACGCGGTCTGTGCGCCCCAGATCACGAATCAGATCTTCGACATGATACGGGCGGTTACGGAACATCAGCAGAAAAAGGCGCTGGATTATTACTATGATCTTCTGGCGCTCAAGGAAGCGCCGATGCGGATTCTGTATCTCCTGGCGAGGCAGTATAATCAGCTCCTTCAGGTGAAGACACTGGCGGCAGACGGAGTGCCGAATCGGGAGATTGCGCCAAAAGTTGGCATGCCGCCGTTCGCGGTCAGCCGCACGCTCGGACTGTGCCGGAATTATTCAATTCCACAGCTGGAATCCATTGTGAGGGAATTTGTGCAGGTTGAGGAAGAGGTGAAGACGGGGCGGCTGGATGACAAGCTGAGTGTGGAGATGATGATTGTGAAATGGAGCCGGTGAAAACTGCAGGCATGAGCGTTTGAAATCGCATACAGTCTCTTACGCGCGCTTCGCGGAAGGCGGCCTGTCTGCGTTTTCGAAGAGCTGCTCAATAATAATATTGTATAAGCTACGGATTGCTCCGTGCTTCGCACTCACGCAATCCTACAGGTATTCGGATTTCGCGCGTTCGCGCTTCATCCTCATACCTGTTGCCTTCGAAATCGCATACAGTCTCTTACACACGCTTCGCGCGTGACGATCCTGTCTGCGTTTTCGAAGAGCTTATACAATAAACGCCCATATGATAAAACGTGCCACATACTGTATAAAGCCAGCTGCTCCGTTGCTTCGCAACTCTCGCAGCTGCCACATGTGACCGACTTCGTCGGTCTGTCGCGGCGTTCGCCCCACCGCTTCACACTTTGTGTGAGCGGGTGTGGCTCACTGCCCGCGCATATTCGCATTCTCGCGGTGTTTCACACCGCTCCATGCTCATACATGTTAGCGTCGTTCAAGCATGCAGTTTTCTGTGCATGCTTCGCATGCCCAAAAACTGCCTGCTTGACGACGGCTTTATACAATAAAAAAACACGAGGCGACGACTCCTCGTGTTTGCTCGTTTATTGATTTATTGAATAGAGTTTACAGCTTTGCTTAAGCGGGAAACTTTTCTGGATGCGTTGTTCTTGTGAAGAACGCCCTTTGTCTCGGCTTTGTCGATGACAGATGTTGCATTCAGCAGAGCAGCCTGTGCAGCTTCCTTGTCATTCGCAGCAACTGCAGCCTCTACCTTTTTCATAGATGTTTTTACTGCAGACTTGATGGCCTGATTTCTCTCAGCCTTTGTTTTGTTAACGAGAATTCTCTTCTTCGCGGATTTGATGTTAGCCAAACTGTACACCTCCTTTTATTTTATATTTATGGGATGTTCTTTATAGGATGACACTTTTCCACTTCCGAACATGCTTATTCATATTATTCTATTTCATATGGGTTTGTCAACTTAAATTTTCAAAAAACGTGAATCTGTAATTATCAAAAAACGTGAATCTTTTGACCATCTTTAGACCATCGCCTGACGGCTGCTGACCATTTTTTGCCGTCAGCGGGCTTTTTTTCGAAGATTTTCACGTTTCCTGCACCTTGCGGCCCCAGACAAAGTCGAGTATAATCTCACTGTATATCTGTCGGAGTCTGTCTGAATGCGGTGAAAGCGAAAAGAAGAAAGACCCGGTGACGGATTCCGAAGGGAGAATCTGCAGATGTCTATATGATACATAATCTCAAAAACCGGAGGTAGCACCTTGTCATTAATAGATCAGAGCAAAATCAGAAATTTTTGCATTATCGCGCATATTGATCACGGAAAATCAACACTGGCTGACCGGATCATCGAGAAGACAGGCCTTCTCACCAGCCGCGAGATGCAGAATCAGGTTCTTGACAATATGGATCTGGAGCGGGAACGCGGAATTACCATAAAAGCACAGGCATGCCGTACGGTCTACCGGGCGAAAGACGGTGAAGAGTATATCCTGAATATGATCGATACCCCCGGCCACGTGGACTTTAATTATGAAGTTTCCAGAAGCCTTGCTGCCTGTGATGGTGCTGTTCTTGTGGTGGACGCGACACAGGGAGTGGAGGCACAGACGGTGGGAAATGTATATCTTGCCATGGAGCATGATCTGGAAATTTTCCCGGTGCTGAACAAAATCGATCTTCCGAGTGCACATCCGGAGGAGGTAAAAAGCGAGATCGAGGACGTCATCGGCCTGGACGCAGAGGATGCGCCCGAGATTTCGGCGAAGACAGGTCAGAACGTTGAGGATGTGCTGGAAGCGATCGTGCACAAGATCCCGGCTCCGGAAGGAGACGTGAAGGCGCCCTTGAAGGCACTGATCTTTGACTCCATCTATGATTCCTATAAGGGAGTGATCATCTCCGTCAGGCTTCGGGAGGGCACGGTGAAGCCAGGAGACCGGATCCGGATGATGGCGACCGGGGCGGAAGAAGAGGTGGTTGAAGTCGGTTATTTTGGCGCAGGGCAGATGATTCCGTGTGATGTTCTTGAGGCCGGTATGGTGGGCTATATCACTGCGAGCATCAAGAACATCAAGGATACCCGCGTTGGAGATACTGTGACAAATGCGGACCGTCCCTGCGCAGAGCGGCTTCCCGGTTACAAAAAGGTACAGTCCATGGTATACTGCGGTATCTACCCTGCAGATTCAGCGAAGTACCCGGAGCTTCGGGACGCATTGGAAAAACTGCAGCTCAATGATGCGTCTCTGTATTATGAGCCGGAGACCTCAGCGGCGCTGGGCTTCGGGTTCCGCTGTGGCTTTCTCGGTCTGCTCCATCTGGAGATCATTCAGGAGCGGCTGGAGAGAGAATATAATCTGGATCTGGTCACAACGGCGCCGGGAGTTGTATATAAGATCCACAAGACGAGCGGAGAAGTTGTGGAATTGACGAATCCATCCAATCTTCCGGATCCTTCAGAGATCGAATACATGGAGGAGCCGATGGTAAAGGCAGAGATCAGGGTAACCACCGAGTTTGTCGGTCCGATTATGCAGCTCTGTCAGGAGCGCAGGGGCGAATACCAGGGTATGGAGTATATCGAGACGACCCGTGCGCTTCTAACCTATCATATCCCACTCAATGAGATCATCTATGATTTCTTCGATGCTCTGAAATCGAGATCCAGAGGGTATGCGTCTCTGGATTATGAGATCATTGGGTATCAGAGAAGTGAGCTGGTGAGACTTGATATTCTGGTCAATAAGGAGCCGGTAGATGCCCTGTCATTCATAGTATTTGCAGATTCCGCCTATGACCGGGGCAGAAAGATGTGCGAGAAACTGAAGCAGGAGATTCCGCGGCAGCTTTTCGACATTCCGATTCAGGCTGCTGTCGGCTCAAAGGTGATTGCGAGAGAGACGGTAAAGGCTCTCCGTAAGGATGTACTTGCAAAATGCTATGGCGGAGATATCTCCCGCAAGAAAAAGCTCCTGGAGAAACAGAAGGAAGGAAAGAAGAAGATGCGGCAGATCGGAAACGTTGAAATCCCGAAGGACGCCTTCCTCAATGTTCTGAAGCTTGATGAGAACTAAAGCCGGCATGGAGTTATATATTCACATCCCATTCTGCGCAAAAAAATGTGGTTACTGCGATTTCCTCAGTTTTCCCGCTGAGTGCGGAACACAAGACAGATATGTGGAGGCATTGATGCGCGAGATCCGGAGTTTTTCCGGTATGAGGCAGAGTGTTTCTTCTATATATATCGGAGGTGGAACCCCTTCTCTTCTTCCCGCAGAGATGATTGCGGAAATCATGCACGCGGTCAGAGAGACCTTTCATCTGGAGCCAGGTGCGGAAATTTCGATGGAAGTCAATCCTGGAACCGTGCAGCCGGGAAGCCTGTCCGTTTATCGAAGAGCGGGAATCAACCGCCTGAGCTTCGGGTGTCAGTCCGCCGACGACGGGGAATTGAAGCGTCTTGGCAGAATCCACACGTTTCAGGCGTTTCGGGAGAGCTTCGCGTATGCGAGGGAGGCGGGATTTTCCAATCTGAATGTCGACCTGATGTCCGGACTCCCGGGGCAGACAGAGGAATCCTGGGAGAAATCACTCCAGCGGATCGCAGAAGCAGGTCCGGAGCACATATCTGCTTACAGCCTGATCATCGAGGAGGGAACACCTTTTTACGAAAAATATCACGAGGTCTCCGGGATGATTGCCGAGGGAGATACGGAGACTCATGTAAGAGAACGCGAAGAAGGACAGTATCATCTGAGCTCTGAGGAGATGCTCCCCGGTGAGGAGACAGAGAGGCGGATGTACGATCGGACAGAGGAGATCCTTGCCGGCTATGGATTCCGCCGGTATGAAATCTCCAACTACGCAAGAATCGGGAGGGAATGCCGCCACAATGTGGGATACTGGACCGGGATTCCGTATCTCGGACTTGGACTGGGAGCGTCCTCCTATACAGGGGGACTGCGATTCCGGAACACGGATGATATCGGAACGTATCTGCAGATGTACGCCGGACCGGAGAACGACGGAAGAGGAAAGATGTTGTTTGGTGGAGAGCGTTTATCTGTGGAGAAAATAGAGAACATTCTGTCGGAAACCGGACGGGAAAAACCGGAATTTCTTGGAAAAGAAGACCTGATGGCGGAATTTATGATTCTGGGGCTCAGAATGACGTCCGGCATCAGCAAAGAGGAGTTCAGATGCCGCTTCGGAGAGGATGTAATGGAGGTATACGGCAGTACAATCCGCAAGTATGAGGATGCAGGCCTTCTGCGGGAGGAAAGAGGAAATCTGTTTCTCACCCGCCGGGGGCTCTCCCTGTCAAATACGGTCATGGCGGATTTCCTGTAGGTTTGCGAGCGCGCGAAGCAACGTATGAATGCTTATACATGTCAGTGCCGCGGAAGATACGAGGCAGCTTCTGTGACGCGGGAGCATATACGAAGTGCAGTGCCCCCCGCAGGCGTGACGCCGCAATATGTATGAAGCCGGCAGAAGAGTTAGGAGTTTAAAATTGGCAGAAAAGAACCATTTTATCAGGATCAGAGGTGCTTCGGAGAATAATCTGAAGAATTTGAACATAGATATCCCCAGAGACAAGCTTGTGGTGCTGACCGGGCTATCCGGATCGGGAAAGAGCTCTCTGGCGTTTGACACCATTTATGCAGAGGGACAGAGACGTTACATGGAGAGTCTCTCCTCCTACGCGAGGCAATTCCTCGGGCAGATGGAGAAACCGAAGGTGGAGAGTATCGAGGGCCTGCCGCCCGCCATTTCCATCGATCAGAAATCGACCAACCGGAACCCGAGATCCACGGTGGGAACGGTCACGGAGATCTATGATTATTTCCGACTTCTGTATGCAAGAGTCGGTATTCCGCACTGTCCGAACTGCGGACGTGAGATCAGCAGACAGACGGTGGATCAGATGGTGGGTCAGATCATGGAACTGCCGGAGAAATCCAGAATCCAGCTGCTTGCGCCTGTGGTGAGAGGACGGAAGGGACGTCATGAGAAGGTTCTGGAGCAGGCAAGAAAATCCGGCTATGTCCGCGTGGTCATAGATGGAAACCAGTATGACCTGTCGGAGGACATCGTACTCGACAAAAATCTGAAACATAACATTGAAATTGTGGTGGACCGCCTTATTGTCCGGCCGGGAATCGAAAAGCGGCTGACGGATTCGGTGGAAAACGTGCTGAAACTTTCTGGTGGACTTCTCGTAGTCGATACAATGGACGGGCATACCCGGAATTTCAGCGAGAGCTTCTCTTGTCCGTATTGTGGAATCAGTGTAGACGAGATCGAGCCGAGGAGCTTTTCCTTCAATAATCCATTCGGCGCCTGTCCGGAGTGCTCCGGCCTTGGCTATCGGATGGAGTTCGCGGAATCGCTGATGATCCCGGATCCATCGAGATCTATCGACGAGGGAGCCTTTGCCGTTCCTGGATGGCAGTCGAGCACCCAGAAGGGAAGCTTTACGCGGTGTATGCTGGAAGCACTGTCGGAGGAATACCATTTTTCTCTGTCCACGCCATTTAAGGATTACCCAAAAAAAATCCACGATATTTTGATTTATGGAACAAAAGGGCATTCAGTGAAGGTCCATTATAAGGGTCAGCGGGGAGAAGGTGTCTACGACGTTGCCTTTGAGGGGCTGATCAAGAATGTGGAGCGGCGGTATCGGGAAACCGCGTCGGAATCTTCGCGTCAGGAATACGAGAACTTTATGAATATTTCTCCGTGCCCGGCATGTCACGGGCAGAGGCTGAAGCCGTCTTCGCTGGCAGTCACCGTTGCGGACAAAAATATCTACGAGGTGACGAATCTGTCGATTGAGAACCTTCTGAAATTTCTGGACGATATCCGTTTAAGTGATCATCAGATGCTGATCGGAAGACAGATTCTGAAAGAAATCCGGAACCGTGTGAGCTTTCTCCACGAAGTCGGACTGGATTATCTGACGCTGGCGAGAGCCACCGGATCGCTTTCCGGCGGTGAGGCGCAGCGTATCCGGCTTGCCACCCAGATCGGATCGGGACTTGTCGGAGTGGCTTACATACTGGACGAGCCGAGCATCGGCCTTCATCAGAGAGACAATGGAAAGCTTCTCGGAACTCTGATGCATCTCCGGGATCTTGGAAATTCCGTTATCGTTGTCGAGCACGATGAAGAAACGATGCGGGCGGCAGACTGTGTGGTAGATATCGGCCCGGGGGCGGGCAGCCACGGCGGCGAGCTGGTCGCCATGGGAACCGCAGAGGACATCATGAAATGTCCGGAATCCATCACGGGGCAGTATCTGTCGGGAAAGCGTAAGATTCCGGTTCCCGATGTAAGAAGGAAGCCAAAGGATTGGCTGATTGTCAGGGGCGCCGAGGAACACAATCTCAAGAACATCGATGTAAAATTTCCGCTTGGTGTGATGACCTGTGTGACCGGTGTTTCGGGCTCCGGCAAGAGCTCTCTTGTCAACGAGATTCTCTACAAGCATCTGCAGAGGGAACTGAACCATGCTCTTGTGATTCCGGGAAAGCACAGGGGAATTGAAGGAATGGAGCACCTGGACAAGGTGATCAATATCGATCAGTCCCCGATCGGGCGTACGCCGAGATCAAATCCCGCGACATACACAGGTGTATTTGATATGATCCGTGATCTTTTTGCCGCGACACCGGATGCGAAGGCACGCGGCTACAAGAAGGGACGTTTCAGTTTCAATGTCAAGGGAGGAAGATGCGAGGCATGTTCCGGAGACGGAATTGTGAAGATTGAGATGCATTTTCTTCCGGATGTCTACGTCCCCTGCGAGGTGTGCGGCGGAAAACGCTACAACCGGGAGACACTGGAGGTCAGATACAAGGGGAAAAATATCTTTGAGATTCTGGATATGACCGTGGAGGAGGCGCTTCCCTTTTTTGAGAAGGTTCCGTCGATCTACCGAAAGATCAGGACGCTGTATGATGTCGGTCTGTCGTACGTGAAGCTCGGGCAGCCTTCTACAGAACTATCGGGCGGTGAGGCTCAGAGAATCAAGCTGGCGGCTGAACTATCAAAGAGAAGCACAGGAAGGACCTGCTATATTCTGGATGAGCCGACAACCGGTCTTCATTTTGAAGATGTGCACAAGCTGGTGGATATTCTCCAGAGATTCACGGAAGATGGCAATACGGTGATTGTCATTGAGCACAATCTTGATGTCATAAAGACCGCTGACTATATCATTGATATGGGCCCGGAGGGCGGTGACAAGGGCGGCACGGTGATCGCGAGTGGTACGCCGGAGGAGGTTGCGAAGGTGCCGGAGTCGTACACCGGTCAGTATCTCAGAGAATATCTGAAGGGATGACGGCTTATACGCGTCACTTCGTGCTCATACCTGTTGCCTTCGAAACCGCATACAGTCTCTTACACACGCTTCGCGACAGGCGGCCTGTCTGCGTTTTCGAAGAGCTTATCCGATAAGATAGAAAGGAATATTATTATATGCCGGTTACTGACATTGGAATTGATCTTGGAACGGCGTCAATTATTGTATATGTCAAGGGGAAGGGAATCTTCTGTCAGGAGCCATCCGTTGTGGCCTATGACAGAGACGCGAACAAGATTCTGGCATTCGGGACCGAAGCGGCGCAGTGTATCGGACGAATGCCGGGCAATATTGTCGGGATACGTCCGCTGAAGGATGGCGTGATCTCGGATTTTGTCGTTACCGAACGAATGCTGCGGTATTTCATCCGAAAATCCATGGGAAACTGGAATATTCTGAAGCCGAGGATCTGTATCTGTGTGCCGAGCGGCGTTTCGGATATCGAGAGAAGAGCGGTGGAGGAAGCTTCGTACCGCGCGGGCGCAAGGGACGCTGTGATTGTCCGGGAACCGATCGTCGCCGCGATGGGCGCCGGTGTGGATATCATGCGCGCGAGCGGCAGCATGATTGTGAATATCGGAGGCGGTATCAGCGAAATCGCTGTCTTGTCTCTTGGAGGGATTGTAATTTCTCAGTCCATCCGGACGGCAGGAGAAGCATTTGACGAGGCAATCTGTCAGTATATTCATGATATCTACGGATTGATCATCGGAAGCCAGACCGCAGAGGATATCAAGATTCAGATCGGATCCGCAGATCCGGACCGGAGCCTGAGACAGGTCTCTGTGACGGGACGCGATGTGGATGCGGGATTTCCGCGGACAGTCAGCATTACCTCGGATCAGGTAAGAGAAGCCGTCTCTCCGGCGGTGCGCCGGATTATAGAGACAATCCGCGTAGTGATGGAGAAAACACCCCCGGATCTTGCGGCAGATATAGCAAAACGGGGAATTGTTCTGACCGGAGGAGGCGCGATGCTGGACGGACTGGAAGGAGAAATCGAGAAGGCAACCGGAATCCGGACCCTTCTGGCGGACAATCCGCAGCAGGCAGTCGCTGTCGGTACCGGGTTGTATATTCGTGCAATGTCGGATTTTGAAAAGCAGAAGAGTTTCCGCTGAGGAAGCCGGCTGCGTTCCGGTAAGGCCGGACATTTGGAGATGAGCATGTCGGAAAAAATAGAAGGATATGTGGAGCATATCATCTATCGAAATGAGGATAATGGTTATACCGTTCTGAATTTGTCCACGCTGGACGAGGATGTGACCTGTGTCGGCAGCTTCTCCTCGGTCAACGAGGGAGAGTATATCGAGGCGGAGGGAGAGTATAGTGTTCATCCAAGCTACGGAAAGCAATTCCGGGCAGAGAATGTCCATGTTACAATTCCGAGAGACAGTGTAGCCTTGGAGAGGTATCTGGGGAGCGGAGCCATCAAGGGCGTAGGAGCAGCGCTGGCCTCACGCATTCTGAAGCGGTTTGGCGATGACACCCTGCGGATCCTGGAGGAGGAGCCGGAGCGGCTGGCCGAGGTAAAGGGGATCAGTGAACGGAAAGCCCGGGAGATCGGAGAGCAGGTTGAGGCAAAATCACAGATGCAGAACGCTATGATTTTTCTCTCCCAGTACGGGATTTCCCTTTCTCTCGCCATCCGGATTTATAACCGTTACCAGGACAGGCTGTATACGGTGATGCGTGAGAACCCTTATCAGATGGCAGATGATATTGACGGGGTCGGATTTCGGATCGCCGATGAGATTGCTTCCAGGGCTGGAATCCGGCCGGATTCAGAATACCGGATCCGGAGCGGAATCCTGTACGCACTCAATCAGGCTGGCGCACAGGGCCATATTTACCTTCCGAAGGAGATCCTGGTGCAGAGAGCCGGAGAACTTCTGGGAACAGATCCCGGTGACATCGACCGGTATCTGATGGACCTTGCTCTCGACAAAAAAATAAAGGCGCTGGTCTTTGAGGATGAGAACGGAGATTCTCACGCGAGAATCTACGCGGAGAGATCGTACCTGACCGAGTTGAACTGCGCAAGAATGCTTCAGGATCTGAATCTTCATATCAGTGAGGACGAAGAGGCGGTGAATGAGAGGATCCGAAGGATCGAGAAGTCCGACCGGATTGTTCTTGACGATCTTCAGCGCAAGGCAGTTGCGGCAGCGGCCACGAACGGTATTTTTGTATTGACGGGAGGGCCTGGAACCGGAAAAACAACAACGATCAATACGATGATCCGGTATTTTGAATCGGAGCATCTGAGTATCGCGCTGGCAGCGCCGACCGGACGCGCGGCGAAGCGGATGACGGAGGCGACCGGTTATGAGGCGTCTACGATACACCGGCTGCTTGAGATTTCAGGTGCGGCTGATGAAGAATCGATGAATGTACGCTTTGAACGGAACGCTGAAAATCCGCTGGAGCAGGACGTGATCATCATTGATGAGATGTCGATGGTTGATATTTTTCTGATGCATTCACTTCTTTCAGCGATTGTCCCGGGAACACGGCTGATTCTGGTGGGTGACCAGAACCAGCTTCCGAGCGTCGGACCGGGCAGTGTGCTCAGGGACATCATACGGTCCGGATGCTTTCCGGTTGTTATGCTTACCAGGATTTTCCGGCAGGCGCAGGAAAGTGATATCGTGGTCAATGCACACCGGATCCATGCCGGGCTTCCCGTTCGCACGGATAATCGGAGCAGGGATTTCTTTTTCCTTGAACGGGAGGATGTGCGAGTGGTACAGAGAGTTGTGCTCGCTCTGGTGCAGGAAAAGCTCCCGAAGTATGTAAAGGCGGATTCTTCGGAGATACAAGTCCTGACACCGACACGAAAGGGAGCGCTTGGCGTCGAGAGTCTCAACCGGATTCTGCAGACTTATCTGAACCCGCCATCTCCTGCCAAGCAGGAGAGAGAAACCTCCCGCGAAATTTTTCGGGAGGGAGACAAGGTCATGCAGATCCGAAACGATTATCAGCTGGAATGGCAGCTGAGGGGAAAATACGGAATCGTCGCGCAGCGGGGTCTCGGGGTGTTCAACGGTGATATGGGCATCATCCGGAGAATTGATGTGCCGAACGAGCTGCTTACTGTTGAATATGAAGAGGGAAAGACTGTGGATTATACCTTCCGCCAGCTGGATGAACTGGAGCTGGCATACGCTACGACGGTTCACAAAGCACAGGGAAGCGAATACCCTGCCGTAGTCATTCCTCTTCTCGGAGTTCCGCATATGCTGCAGACACGGAACCTCCTCTATACTGCTGTGACAAGGGCCAGGAAATGTGTGGTTCTGACAGGAAGCCGACAGGTGTTCCAGGCGATGATTGAAAATGCAACCGAGGAAAACCGCTACACGTCATTGGCGGAACGGATCATCGAGCTGAAACGGCAGGAGATTTGAAGCGGATTTCCGGCGACAGAGACCTGCGGAAGAGAGCATGCCCAGCTGCTTCGAACGCTGTGGATGCGCCTTGCCGGCGGGTTTGCGTAGCACAGAGATAATATGCGGCGGAAAGAGACCGAGACAGGCCGGAAGCATGGCGCATTGCGTTAGCGGTTCCCATTGACAGAGGTGTTAGGCGCGGAAAGAGACGCGGACAGGAGGGAGAGCCTTGCGGAAAAGCCCGGACAGGAGAAAGGAAGATGGATTCCCGCAGAGAAAGAATGATATATGGCGGGACGGAATGCTGCGTGCGGAAAAAATTGCCGGATTGCTTTATCCGCGCCGCTGTCCGTTTTGCGATTGTCTGTTGTCTGCCGGAGAGCCTTATCTGTGCCGGAAATGCGCGGGCATTCTGAACTTTATCACAGGACCGGTCTGCATGAAGTGCGGAAGACCGCTGGAGTCTGATACCGCGGAATACTGTGATAATTGCCGGAGAAGAGAGCATCGCTTTATTCAAGGCTTTGCACCCTTTACGTATCGGGGGATGGTGCAGGATTCGATCACCCGTTTTAAGTACGGAAACCGGGCAGAATATGCCGGGTTTTATGCGACCGCGATCTGGAAACACGGCGGCATACATCTGAAAGAATGGAAGCCGGAGCTGATTCTTCCTGTTCCGATCCATCCGGACAGGTACCGGAAACGGGGATACAATCAGGCGGAAGAGGTTGGCCGGCATCTTTCGGAGAAACTCGGAATTCCCTGTGCGACGAATGAAATATACCGGAGAAAAAACACCCGGCCGCAGAAAGGGCTTACTCCTTCGATGAGAAGAAAAAACCTTTCAGGCGCATTTGCTGCGAGAGACGGTGTAAGCCTGCCGGAGAGGGTGCTTCTGGTTGACGACATCTATACCACAGGGGCAACGCTGGATGCGCTTGCGGAGACGGCAGCGGAAGCCGGGGCATGCAGGATATGGTTTGCCTGCGTATCCATAGCGCCGGGTCAAAGTGTATGACTGATTCAGACGGGTTGTAGGGGAAAGCAGGCGTCAGAACACACACTTTCAATGGCTCCGGAAGTATGATAAAATAAACTGATGTTTTTTTATACCGTTATGCCCCGAAAGCGGGGCCCACAAATTGTATAGGCTGCGGATTGCTCCGTGCTTCGCACTCTCGCAATCCTACAGGTATTCGAAATCGCATACAGTCTCTTACACGCGCTTCGCGTGTGACGATCCTGTCTGCGTTTTCGAAGAGCTTATACAGTATATAGAGGACAGGAAAATGATTGACAAGAAAAGACTGTACCTGATGATCGGTCTGGCGAGATTTGAGAAGAAACACGCGGACGGGTCTTTCCGGATCAGCCGGTATTATCAGAGAGATTATACGGCTTTTGCACTGATCCGGAATCTGCTGCTGAGCACTATTGCGTATATTCTGCTGCTCGGCGTACTGATGCTGGCAAATATGGATACCTTCTTATCCCGGCTGAATGCCGGGGATATCCGGCCTGTTATTGCGGTGCTGATTGTGAGCTATGTTATTTTCGTAGGTATCTATTCTGTCATCGCTTATATACTGGCGCGGATCCGCTATGTTCGGATGCAGAGCGACATGGAAGAATATGAGCGCGCTCTCGCAAGGCTGGGACGCATGTACCGGCGGGGATATCACGAGGAAAGCTGCGAACGGGAAAAGCAGGAGGAAGAGGAAGAATGAACGAATTGCTTGAGTTAAGAGAGAGACTGATCCGTTTTTATACGGATTATGACGTATATATACGTCCGCTTTTCCGGTTTGCGCTGGCGGTGATCACGTTTATTACACTGAATGACAAGATCGGATATGTGAGTCAGTTGAACAATCTGCTCGTGATAATCATTCTGTCTGTTATCTGCGCGATCCTTCCGGTTAACGGGATCGTCTTTATCGGTACCGTGCTGATTGTAGCGAACAGCTTTGGATTGAATGTCGGAGTCGGCGCATTCGCTGTTGTGCTTTATCTGCTGATGCTGCTTCTGTACTTCCGCTTTGTTCCGAAGGATGCGCTGGCGATTATTCTTACGCCGGTGGCGGGAGCTCTGCACATGCCGATGACGGTTCCTGTTGTGCTGGGGCTTATGCGAGGTCCGGTGTCGGCAATCACGCTGATCTTCAGCGTGCTCTCCTGGTCCTTTGTAAACGGTCTTCCGGATACCGTCGAAGCGGTCGCGAATACAAAAGGTGCCAGTATGATTGACATTGTTCAGGCAATACCCGGCGCGATGATGAATTCGAAGACGATTCTCATGCTTGTGACATTCGTGGTGGTATTTTTGATTGTTACCTGCATCCGGGAGCTGGTCAGCAGCCATGCCTGGGAGATCAGCATCATCGTCAGCGCGATTATATATCTCGGGCTGATGATTGCCGGTGCCAGTATTCTGAATGTGAAGATAAATCTTGTGATGACCGTGATCGAAACCGCGATCTCAGCTGCCGTCGCATTTGTCTTTGAATTTTTCTGCTATAATGCGGACTATTCCCACACGGAGTTCCTTCAGTTTGAGGACGACAACAACTATTATTATGTAAAGGTGACTCCAAAGCGCAGACCGAGATATAATCTCGAAGAGGAAGAGGACGAAACGGAAGAGGTGGAGGCAGACGCGGATGAGAAGCGTTTTGTCACCCGGGAGAACAATATCTATGAGAAGAAATTTGAGGGGATCAATCTTCAGTCCAGACTCGAAGAATCCCTGAAATCTCTGAATACAAACCAGAACGGCCGGAAAAATGGCCTTGACGGTTCTGCACCTGGTACTGCCCGGAACACAGACAAAGATGAGAAGATGACAACCATAAACCTTACCGTAGACAGTGAGGACCGTCAGACTCGTGCAGATGTTCATAAGGACAGGAATTCGGACATTGGGGGAGAGACAATCCGACTGGATCCGGTTTCTCCTGAGAGCGGAGATGAAGCAAAAACCGGAGATGAAGCAAACGCCCGGGAAGAGGATATGGGACAGACCAGGATCATCAGAAGGTAAACGGATGTGCCATATTGTCGTACATAGCTGCAGGCTGCTTTCTGCCACAGGCTGTACAGGCTGAGGATTGCTCCGGGCGTCATCCGGCTTAAGTCAGAGAAGAAGGAGAATCATATGAATGCTTTTCTGAGCAGGTTTCAGTATTACATCCTTTCATGGCTGAAGCCGCCAAAGACAATTCAGGTCATTGATATTATCCAGATTCTGCTTCTGGCTTTTCTGATCTACCGGCTGATCATCTGGATGAGGAACACCCGCGCGTACACTCTGCTGAAGGGAATTCTGTTTATCGGAGCGTTTGTCATTGTCGCGAACATTCTGCATATGGAAGTGATCGTCTGGCTTCTCGGCAATCTGAGCGTCGTCGCTTTTACGGCAATTGTCATCATCTTTCAGCCAGAGCTCCGAAAAGTACTGGAGCAGATGGGACACAGCAACGTACTGCGCTCCTTTTTTTCCATCAGCAAAACCGGTGAGGACAATAAGCGATTCAGTAACCACACGATAAACGAGCTGGTCAGGGCCTGTTTTGAAATGGGTGATGTGAAGACAGGCGCCCTGATCGTTATCGAGAAGGAGACGCTGCTGGATGAGTATATCAGCACCGGTATTCGTCTGGACGCTATTGTGTCGGGTCAGCTGCTGATTAATATTTTCGAACATAACACCCCGCTTCATGACGGCGCGGTTATTATTCAGAATGACCGGATTGCGGCAGCTACCTGTTATCTGCCGCTCTCTGACAATATGGAGCTGAGCAAAAAACTCGGTACCAGACACCGTGCCGGTGTCGGTATCAGCGAGATCACAGATTCTCTGACGATCATTGTGTCGGAGGAGACCGGGAGCGTATCCTACGCCATGAATGGACGGCTTCACACGGCGATTTCTCCGAGCCAGCTGCGCGAGGTTCTGCAGGATGTCCAGGTGCTGTACAATGATAAAATCCGCATACTGAAAGGGGGACGCAGAAACCGTGATACGAAGAATCCTAGCTAGTCTGCGTTCCAATATCGGATACAAGTTGCTGGCATTACTGATAGCGATTGTCATCTGGTACTCGGTAGTGGACATCAATGATCCTGTGGAGACAGAGTCTTACAGTGTTCACATTACGGTGGCGAATGAATCGTACATCTCAAACGGAAAACAGATCTACATGATCGAGGATCAGTACAAGACAGTTACCGTATATGTGAAGGGAAACCGGTCGGAGCTGAAGAAAATCTCCGCGGACAATATCACCGTTACGGCCGATCTGACGCAGATTGTTGATCTTGACCGCGATCCTGTCATGGTTCCATTATCGGTCACGGTTCCCGGTATTTCGGCTTCAAATGTGACACTGTCCAGAACGGCAATACCGATTACGATTGAAGATGTCGCGAGCAAGGAATTCGCTGTGAGTGTGGACACAGGAAGTTCGGTTCCGGGATCCAGCTACGAGGTGGGAATCGCGACTCCGAATCCGGAGAAAATAGTGATCAACGGACCGGAATCCATCATCAATGAGATTGACAGCGTGGTCGCCAAGATCGACGTCACAGGCATGACGCAGGATGGAAACCGAAAGGCAGAGCTCGAGATCATGGACAAGAACGGCGAAGCGCTGTCCCAGGAGACAGTTCAGGATGATCTGACGTTCGATGGCGGTGTGCCGGATGTTTCGGTATATGTAGATTTGTGGAAGAAGCAATCCGGTGTCGGGATGAAGGTTGAGTACTCCGGAGAACCGGCCGAGGGATATAACGTAACGGCTGTGAGCACGACACCGGAGACAATTACCGTGGTTGGAACAGACGACGCACTGAGCCAGCTTGCGGCAAACGGGAATATTATCACGATTCCGGAGGGGTATGTATCTGTGTCAGATGCCTCCTCGGATGTTACGGCGGAAGTTGAACTCAGTGACGTGCTTCCGGACGGTCTGCGGCTGGCATCGAGCACGGCAGGTACGGTCACGGTAACCGTTACGATTCTTTCGGACGAAACCAAGGAATTCACGCTGGATGTGGATGATATAGCTACAAATAACCTGGATCCGGATCTGACGATCTCGTATGACCAGACCAGCATACAGGTGCGGCTGAACGGAGCGGGATCTGTGATCGATGATCTGAAGACGTCAGACATCAAGGCTTCCATCGATCTCAAGGGCAAGGATACAGGCGATTATACCGTAAATATATCATTTGTGCTTCCGTCGGGAGTATCGCTGGATGATGAGGTTTCGATACCGGTACATCTGAAGGAAAAGGCGACAGCAAGCTCCTCTTCCGGGAGTGATAAAGGCGGAACCAGTTCGTAGGCAGCCGTTATGAGCACATGAGAAAAGCATTCCGGCAAGTGCCAGGCAGATATATGCAGCAGGAAACAGAAATGGTCAGCAGAACAATGGTAATAAAAGGGAAAAACGGGCTGCATCTGAGACCCGCCGGCAGGATCAGCGAGACGGCGCTCCGTTTTCAATCCGAGATCCTTCTAGAATACAACGGGGGTCTTTCCACAGCAAATGCCAGAAGTGTACTCAGTCTGCTTGCGGCAGGTCTGCAGGATGGAGATGAGGTTGTACTTTGCTGCAGAGGCTGCGATGAGAAAGAGGCCCTGGATGCGGTTGCAAAGGTATTTTCGGAGGAAACGGAGGCTGTCCCTCTCCGGGAGAGGTAAAGGTGCCTGCCGATGGCACGGTATGCTGCTGGATGTGGGCATGAGAAGCGGATATAAGCGGATAATGGAAGGTGACCGTATCGATTGTAAGCATTTAATGGAAGGCAATCGTATCGATTATACAGATACTGTTACCCTGATACTATTATCCAGATGCGCATGGATATGAGAAATGCATAGCAGAAGGTGACAAGAATGCCCCGGAAAGCCATATGGAAACGGCTGCCGGGGCATTCTCTGCACATGCGGCGAGTCTCATCTGTGCCGATATGGCATAAGGCGGAGCTTATGCCATGCATGTCATGACAAAGTGCATGGGGCTTCATCTGTGCCGATATGGCATAAAGTGGAGGACAGACCATGTAAATAAGCTATGCTGATGCGACACGCAGATGATTGCCTCACACATATTTCCTACATCAGTAGGGCCATCTGGTATGTGTTCGCAGCACAGAGGATTACCGCAGTTTTGCTTACTGTTTTCACATATTCTACACAAATAACAGGTAAAATACGTATATTAATGGGTTTTCACGCTATACTGGCGTTGAGAACGGAGGAGCTTGCATATGAGTGATATACACAACGATAGAAATTCCGTTTCGTCATCGGAAGAGAACACCGGAACACCAGATTCGTCTCAAAAGGAAAAGAGCGGAAATCGGGATGCGGAAGCGAAGACGACCTACAGCTGGGTGAACCCCAAACTCCGGCAGGGTGGATCGGAACAGAAAGGAAATAATCCCTGGTCCGGCGGAAGTGACGGAAATTACTGGAGATACAGTGACCATACCGGAAACGGAGAAGGACAGGGAGAACAGCACAGAACGGAAGAAGATGCCGACGCTCATCAGGAGGAGGGCAGGGGAGATCCCTGGTCCGGCCGAGGCAGAAATGACTATTCTGATTATTCGGCTGGCAGCAGTCGAAGGGACCGGAAAGGACGGAAAAATCTTGACCAGGATCACCGGGTGAAACGACCGCGACGCAGCGGCAGACATTGGGCAACGGTTGCAGCCATGGCAGTGGTGTTCGGCCTGATCGCGGGGCTGGTTGCCTACGGCGTTAATTATGTCGGAAACCTGATCCACCCGGTCTATTCATCGGCATCGGCAGGAGAAAACACAGATACCCCGAACCATTCCGGCAAGGATGCTTCGGATGAGACGGAAAATGTCACGGCTTCTTCCGGGACAGCGCTTACGCCGGATATTGCGTCTACAGGCAAGGATCAGGAGATGTCGGTCGCAGAGGTCGCATCGGCCGCTATGCCGTCGCTGGTGACGATTTCTACCATGTCCGTAGAAGAAATGCAGAGCTTTTTCGGAGGCACACAGAAATATCAGGTCCAGGGAGCCGGAACGGGCGTTATTATCGGAGAAAATGATTCGGAGCTTCTGATCGCTACAAATAATCATGTGATAGAAGGCGCGACGCAGGTATCCGTGGGATTTGTGGATGAGTCGGTTATTTCCGCACAGATCAAGGGATTCGACGAGGATCATGATCTTGCAGTGGTTGCGGTAAAACTCTCGGATATCTCGGATGATACAATGGGTCAGATCCGTGTGGCAACCGTCGGGGATTCTGATAAACTTGTTCTGGGTCAGCAGGTGGTGGCTATCGGAAATGCGCTCGGATACGGCCAGTCGGTGACAAGCGGGTATGTCAGTGCGCTTAACCGGTCGCTTCAGCTGTCTGATGGCACAAATACATTCAATTCAGACGGTCTGATTCAGACAGATGCTGCCATCAACTCCGGAAATTCAGGAGGGGCGCTCCTGAATATGAAAGGAGAGCTGGTCGGCATCAATGAGGCGAAGCGAAGTGGTAATGGCTCACAGGCTTCTGTAGATAATGTGGGTTTTGCAATCCCCATGGCAAAGGCGGAACCGATTCTGGAGGATCTCATGAATGAGAACACCAGAACACGGCTGGATGACGATGAGAGAGGCTATCTGGGAATCACATGCGCAGATGTCACCAGCGAGTACTCACAGATCTATAACATGCCGGAGGGCGTCTGTGTTACGTCTGTGGTATCCGGAGGACCTGCGGATCAGGCGGGAATCCGGAAGGGAGATGTGATCACAAAATTTGACGGCAAGAGTGTTACTTCATATTCCAAATTGGAAAACCGGCTGAAGTATTATTCTTCGGGTGAGGAAGTTCCGGTTGTGATACAGCGGGCGAGCGGGAGCTCCTATAAGGAACAGACGGTGAAGGTAACTCTGGGGACAAGTGATGCGATCAGCAGCATTCAGAATCCGGATTCGCAGGACCAGGGACAGGATAACAATTCTTCGGGTATGCCGGGAACAGAGCCGGGCGGAAACGACAACAGCGGAGATATCTTTGGACAATTTTTCGGATACTGAGAGGATAATTATGATTGACGATAAGGATATTATTGACGGAGATTTTCGGGAAGTGCCGGATTCCGGGGAGAAGAATGCGGACGAAGGGGATGCGGCTGATAAGGGCCAGAACGAAATAACTCCGGACGAGGTAAATGGGGACGTAAAAAATTCATCCGTTTCTGCCGGAACATGGAAGACGCGGGAAGAGGATACGGACGATGAAGAAAAGCGTCACAGCGGGCATTACTGCATGATGTGTCATCGTCCGGAAAGCAGCACGGGGAAGCAGATCGAACTGCCCGGCGGGATGTACATCTGTACGGACTGCATGCAGAAGGGATTCGAGGCAATACAGAATCCCGGAATGAATGAGATGCTGAGCAAGCTTCCGCCGAACATCGGCATGATCGATTTGTCCGGACTTGGTTTCGGCATGCCTGCCCGCGACCATAAAAAGAAGGAAAAACAGAAGACACCAAGAAAGAAGCTCACAATGCAGGATGTGCCGAGACCACATATCATTAAGGCAAAACTGGACGAATATGTCATCGGTCAGGAGCATGCAAAGAAGGTGATGTCTGTTGCAGTGTATAACCACTACAAGAGAATTCTTCAGACTCCGGAGCAGATGAAGGACGGGACAGAGATCGAGAAATCAAATATGCTGATGATCGGTCCGACCGGGTCCGGAAAGACTTATCTGGTTCAGACGCTGGCAAAACTGCTGGATGTGCCCTTGGCCATTACGGATGCCACGAGTCTGACAGAGGCCGGATATATCGGAGATGATATCGAAAGCGTTGTGTCGAAGCTTCTTGCGGCGGCAGACAATGATGTGGACCGCGCGGAGCACGGCATCATTTTCATCGATGAGATCGACAAAATTGCCAAAAAGAAAAATACCAGTCAGAGAGATGTGAGCGGCGAGGCAGTTCAGCAGGGCCTTCTGAAGCTTCTTGAGGGAAGTGAGGTAGAGGTTCCGGTAGGGGCCACAAGCAAGAACGCCATGGTTCCTCTTGAGACGGTGAACACGAAGAACATTCTCTTTATCTGCGGCGGCGCCTTTCCGGACCTCGAGGATGTGATACGGGAGCGCCTGAACCGCACATCGTCCATGGGATTCCAGGCAGATCTGAAGGACCGGTATGAAGAGGACCCTGATATTCTGCAGAAGGTAACGAATGAAGATCTCCGGGCCTTCGGAATGATCCCGGAGTTCCTTGGAAGACTTCCGATTATTTTCTCTCTCGAGAGCCTCACCGAGGATATGCTCGTTAAGATTCTTCGTGAGCCCAGAAACGCGATACTGAAGCAATATGAGAAGCTTCTTGCGCTTGACGGGGTGAAGCTTGTCTTTGACGACGGTGCGCTGCATTCCATTGCGAAAAAGGCCCTTGATAAAGATACCGGTGCCCGTGCGCTTCGGGCAATTATTGAGGATTTTATGCTGGATATCATGTATGAGATCCCAAAGGATGACAACATCAGTGAGGTTGTGGTGACAAAGGAATATGTAGAGCATACCGGAGGACCGAAGATTATCCTGAGAGGACAGGAACAATCCGGCAGCCCGATTCCTTCCTGATTATGAAGGAAAAGAGGTATTCTCAAAGGCGGCAGTTACATGGATGAAGCCGTCAGCTTCAGAATTGCTGTGTTGCTTGCATTTTAGCAATCGGCAGGCATTCATTGTGAAAAAATGTATTTTTCAGGATACAATTGACAAATTTTTGTCGAAATCCACAGTTTTGACGAATGTTGGTGACATTAAGGTTGGAATCATGTAAAATGATTTCCGTAGAAGATTACGCAGTTATATTTGATCACACAGATATCGGAGGAGCTGTTTATCGTTCCGCTCTGCTGAAGATGCGGAAGATGCGGGAAACCCGGGAATGACTTCCAGATACCAGGTGATTCATGAGTATTTCTGTAAAAGGAGGAAGCAATTCAATGGCTAACGTAGATTTAACAAAGTACGGCATTACCGGAACAACAGAAATCGTATACAATCCATCCTATGAGAAGCTGTTTGAGGAGGAGACAAAGCCGGAACTCACCGGATATGACAAGGGTCAGGTTACTGAGCTCGGCGCGGTTAATGTTATGACCGGTATTTACACCGGACGTTCTCCTAAAGATAAATTCATCGTTATGGATGAGAACTCGAAGGACACAGTATGGTGGACATCCGACGAGTACAAGAATGACAACCATCCGGCTTCTCCTGAGGCATGGAAGGCGGTTAAGGAAATCGCGAAGAAGGAGCTCTCCAACAAGAAGCTCTATGTCGTTGATGGTTTCTGCGGCGCGAACAAGGACACCAGAATGGCTGTTCGTTTCATCATGGAAGTTGCATGGCAGGCACATTTCGTAAGAAATATGTTCATCAAGCCGAATGCTGAGGAAGAGGCAAACTTTGAGCCGGATTTCGTTGTCTACAACGCATCCAAGGCAAAAGTTGAGAATTACAAAGAGCTTGGCCTGAACTCCGAGACAGCCGTTGTCTTCAACGTAACCTCCAAGGAGCAGGTTATTATCAATACCTGGTACGGCGGAGAGATGAAGAAGGGTATGTTCTCTATGATGAACTACTTCATGCCGCTGAGGGGCATCGCATCCATGCATTGCTCCGCGAATACAGACCTGAACGGCAAGAACACAGCTGTATTCTTCGGCCTGTCCGGAACCGGCAAGACCACACTTTCCACTGATCCGAAGCGTCTGCTGATCGGTGATGATGAGCACGGCTGGGACGACAACGGAGTATTCAACTATGAGGGCGGATGCTACGCAAAGGTTATCAACCTGGACAAGGATTCTGAGCCGGATATCTATAACGCAATCAGAAGAGATGCTCTTCTTGAGAACGTAACGGTAGACAAGAACGGAAAGATTGATTTCACGGACAAGAGTGTCACAGAGAACACCCGTGTGTCCTATCCGATCGATCACATTGAGAAGATTGTAAAGCCGATCTCTCACGGCCCGGCAGCACAGAATGTCATCTTCCTTTCTGCCGATGCATTCGGAGTTCTTCCGCCGGTATCTATTCTGACACCGGAGCAGACAAAATATTATTTCCTGTCCGGATTCACTGCAAAGCTTGCAGGAACCGAGCGTGGAATCACTGAGCCGACACCGACCTTCTCTGCGTGCTTCGGACAGGCATTCCTTGAACTGCATCCGACCAAATATGCAGAGGAACTGGTCAAGAGAATGGAGCAGAGCGGAGCAAAGGCTTATCTTGTTAATACCGGATGGAACGGAACCGGAAAACGTATCTCCATCAAGGATACCCGTGGTATCATCGATGCCATCCTGAACGGGGATGTTCTGAAGGCACCGACAAAGAAGATCCCGTACTTTGATTTTGAGGTACCGACAGAGCTTCCGGGTGTTGACAGCAGCATTCTTGATCCTCGCGATACCTATGCTTCTGCATCTGATTGGGATGAGAAGGCAAAGGATCTTGCGGCGAGATTCATCAAGAACTTTGCAAAATATGAGGGTAACGAAGCAGGTAAGGCTCTGGTTTCCGCTGGTCCGCAGCTCTGATAGATAATCGAAATCGTAAACTCCTGTGTGCAAGGCCCGGAGGCCTTGCCACAGGAGTTTATTTTTGCGTTGTGCGGCACAGGAGAATTGATTATAATCAGATTAAGCCGGTACGTGCAGAACACCGGTAGAAACAGATACTTTAAACTGGTACAGCCCAGAGGAGGAAGAATCAATGAAGGGATTTATGAAGGAATTTAAGGCGTTTATTTCGCGCGGCAATGTCATGGATATGGCGGTCGGCATTATCATTGGCAGTGCTTTTACCGCCATTGTAAATGCACTGGTGAACAATATCATTATGCCGTTGATCTCTGTGATAACAGGCGGCATCAGCTTTGATCAGTGGAATATTACGATGGGCGCCGGAAAGGATGCACCGGTGCTTGGACTTGGCACATTTATTGCTGCCGTCATCAATTTCCTGCTCATCGCGTTGGTGCTGTTCTTGGTAATTAAAACGATCAACAAAATGCATGAGGGCGCCGACAAACTTGTCGGAAAGCAGAAGGAAGAGGAAAAACCGGTCACGAAGATCTGCCCGTATTGCAAGTCTGAGATTCCGCTTGAGGCTACAAGATGTCCGCACTGCACCTCTCAGCTTGATAAAGATGAAGCATAAAAAAGTATCCGGGTTGGAGTACTGGAGGTGAGTAAATATCTGTTTTTGTACGAAACAGTCGACGAAAATAGTAAAAACGCATAATAAAATATAAATGACACGGCAATCCTTTGAACAACTTGCCATATCATGCGTGATGAACTATAATGTGATTGTTGGCTGTTGGCTGTTGGCTGTTGGCTGTTGGCTGTTGGCTGTTGGCTGTTGGCTGTTGGCTGTTGGCTGTTGGCTGTTGGCTGTTGGCTATTGGCTGTGCGCGGCACGCAGCTGCCTGCAGGAAGCATTGGTACAGAGGCTGTCCGTGCAAAGGTATCGGTGCAGAGATAACAGCATCAACACTGGCATCAGGATATCTTTGCAGAGATGGAGGATATCCTTACAAAGACAGGAATTGGGGGATTTGAACGATTGAGAAAGAAATATATTATGGCTTTGTTATGTCTGACGATTGGCGCGGGGCTTGCCGCAGGGTGCGGGAGGGCGGAAACTGTTGATGACTCGGTAGCACTGGTCACCGCTACGCCATCACCGACCGGCACTCCGACGGTTACGCCTTCTGCGACACCGACTTCGACGCCTGAGGAGACTCCGACGGAAGCTCCGAAGTCGGAGAGTACACTTCCGGAAGGGCAGATGTACAGTTACCTGACCGGAGAACCGATAGATACTGCTGCAGGGTCCAGAAGACCGATAGCGATCATGATCAATAATCTGCAGCCTGCGGTTCCGCAATCCGGCATCAATCAGGCGGACCTCTTGTATGAAATTGAAGTAGAGGGAAATATCACACGTCTGATGGCGGTGTTCCAGGATCCTTCCAATATCGGGAAGATCGGACCTGTGAGAAGTGCGCGCCCGTATTTTGTATATTTTGCGATGGATAACGAGGCAGTCTATTCTCATTACGGCTGGAGTCAGCAGGCACAGGATCTGATCACTTCTCAGAACATGGAGGACATCAATGGAATGACTGCGGGCGGGTTTTACCGCTCGGAGGATCGCAAGGCGCCCCACAATGTTTATGTCGCAGGATCTTCTCTTACAAGTGACGCAGACAGCCTTGGCTATAACAGGGCTTACCCCGAGGGCTATGCGCCGAATCTTGCATTTAATACCACGGATACGGACATCAGCGGAGAGGTGGCGAATACCGTTCACATTCCGTTCAAGTACGATGATCCTTATTTTGTGTTCAATACAGAGGACCGGCAGTACTACCGGTATGAGTACGGCTCGGAGCACATAGATCAGGAGACGGGTGAGCAGCTGAAGTTCAAGAACATCATCGTACAGTATGTCAGTGAGTGGCATCTGGACGATAATGTGCATCTCGATATGAATCTGTTTACTTCCGGGACCGGCGTATTCTTCACAGACGGAAAAGCGATTCCGATTACATGGGAGAAAGCCGATCAGAATGACAATACTGAATATTTTGACAGCAATGGCAATAAGATCATGCTGAATCCCGGCAAGACGATGTTTGAGATCTGTTCGGATAAGAATTCAGCCAGCTGGTCCTGATCCGACCGGAGCAGAAAGCCTCACCCGCTCACACAAGGTGTGAAGCGGTGGGGCCAATGCCGCGACAAACCTGATGATAGTATCTTTGCGCGCAAGTCCGGTTTGCCATTTGAAAAATGTATGGCAGGTATGCCTTCCGGTTGACAACCTTTGGAACGATTTATAGAATAGAAGCTGAATGGAAATGCCTGCAGGAGCAGCGGGGATCTTCAGGATGGCAGCCTTGTTATCTGACCGTTGCGGCCGGCAGAAGATCTGTGAGAAACAGGTCTTTTTTTATTTACGCGAACAGTGAGCCGCAGCCGAATGCGAAGTATTCGTGTGCGGCGAGCGTCGCGATAGCGAGATAAAACTCGCGCAGCGTGTTTTATCTCGTTTATGAAAAGAGCGAATCGCAGTCAGGCACGGCGATCCTGTGTGCTTTTTTAAGAGATTGTATAATGATGAGGTGTTTGGATAGTGAAAGCGATTGTTTGTGCAGATCAGAAATGGGGAATCGGTAATCAGGGACATCTTCTGGTGAACATCCCTTCTGATATGAAGTTTTTTCGGGATACGACGATCGGTCATGTCGTGGTGATGGGAAGAAGAACCTTCGACGGACTTCCGGGTGGTCGGCCTCTGGAGGGAAGGGTGAACATTGTTTTGTCCAGAGATTCGAATTTTCATCCGGCAGGTGCTGTTGTAGTCCGGAGCAAAAGAGAGCTCTTAGAGGAGCTGAAGAAGTATAATACGGATGAAATCTTTATCATCGGAGGCACTTCGGTCTATGAGCTGATGCTTCCGTATTGTGATGAGGTTCTGGCGACGCGGGTTGGTTTTATCTACCAGGCGGACTGTTATTTTCCAAATCTGGATTATATGCCGGAATGGGAACTGGCAGAGGAAAGCGAGGAGCAGACCTGTTTTGATATCGAGTTTGTTTTTCGAAAATACCGCAGGAAGTATCACACCGCGTTTCCTGAAATGTAGAGGGCAGAAGGCAGAGGCAGATGCTGCAGCAAACGAAAGGATTTTATGATGAAGACGAAGACAGTACGCATCGGAGACAGAGTGATCGGCGGTGGAAATCCGATCCTGATTCAGTCCATGACAAATACGAGGACGGAGGATGTGGAAGCGACGGTTGCACAGATCCGGGCGCTGACAAAGGCGGGATGTGATATTATCCGCTGTACGGTTCCGACGATGGAAGCAGCAAAGGCTATCACAGAGATAAAGAAACAGATTGCGATACCGCTTGTTGCGGATATTCATTTTGATTACCGGCTGGCGATTGCGGCGATGGAGCACGGAGCGGACAAGGTACGTATCAATCCCGGGAATATCGGAAGCTCCGACAGGGTGCGCGCGGTGGTAGACTGCGCGAAGGAGAGGAAAATTCCGATCCGTGTCGGAGTTAACAGCGGCTCTCTGGAGAAGAATCTGCTGGAGAAGTACGGCGGTGTAACTGCTGAGGCGCTTGTGGAAAGCGCGTTGAAGCAGACGGCTATCATTGAGGACATGGGGTATGATAACCTCGTCATCAGCATTAAGTCGTCGAATGTCATGATGTGCGCGAAGGCACATGAGTTGATATCGAAAAGGACCGATCACCCGCTTCATGTGGGCATCACCGAGGCCGGGACACTTTATTCCGGCAATCTGAAATCGGCGATCGGACTTGGCATCATTCTGTATCAGGGAATCGGTGATACCATCCGTGTATCGCTGACGGGAGATCCTCTTGAGGAGATCCGGACCGCAAAGTTTATCCTTCGGACGCTCGGACTTCGGAAGGGAGGCATTGAGGTGGTATCCTGTCCGACCTGCGGACGAACGCAGATCGATCTGATCCATCTGGCAAATGAAGTGGAAAAGATGACAGAGAACTATCCGCTGAATCTGAAGGTGGCGGTGATGGGATGCGTTGTAAACGGACCCGGGGAAGCGAGAGAGGCGGATCTGGGAATCGCCGGAGGAAAGGGCGAGGGACTGTTGATCCGCAGGGGCGAAATCATCCGAAAGGTTCCGGAGGATCAGCTCCTGGATGCCCTCAGAAATGAACTGGAACATTGGGAGGATCCCGGATTGTGATTGGAGAGTCAGATCTCAGATGAGTGAAACGCAAATTCTAGGAGAAAACGGAATGCAAGGGGAAACTGGAATCCTGGAAGAAAAGGAAATGCAAAGGGAAACTGAAATCCATGGCGAGAAGGGAATCCGGAAGGAAACAGATATCCGGCAGGATTCAACAGGAAGTGCGGCAGCTGCGGAGGCGCCGGAGAGCAGAAAGCTGGCAGAGGCTTTTCCAAATCTGGAGCTCGAGGGGGAGCTTGAGGAATATCTGCAGTTCGCGGTGGTGAGAAAGGCTGCATATAACCGGAAGCGCGGTGTTCTGCACATTTATCTGGAGAGCCCGCAGTGGATTCACAAAAAATATATCGATCAGCTGGAGAGGGAAATCCATCGCCAGCTTTTTTCGGATGCTTCTTTTGCGGTGAAGGTCACAGAGAAATTCCGCCTTTCCAGACAGTACAATCCGGAGAAGATGCTGGAGGTGTACCGTACGAGCATTCTGTACGAGCTGAAGAAAAAGGATATCTTTCTGGCATACCTGTTCCGGACGGCGAAAATCAGTTTCCCTGAGGAAAATCTCATGCGGATCGGGCTGGAGGATTCTGTGATCGGACATGAGCGCTGCGCGGAGCTCACCCGTATTCTGGACCATATTTTCACGTACCGCTGCGGGCTGCCGATAGAGATCGCGACGGAATTCTATCCGGTGAAGGAATCGGAGGATCTGAAGCGAAGCGCGCAGCAGATGCGGGCACAGGCAAAGCATATTTTCGAGAACTCCAGGGCAGGCCGGGAGAGGAACGGTATAGCGGAGACTGCCGGGGACGGAGACGGGAGTGCGGAGACCGGGAAGAGGGATGTTGCAGCTGTTTCGGGAAAGCCGGCGGACGGGGGAACTGCGGCATCGTCCGGGCGAGGCGGTTTCGGCATCAGACAGGGCACCGGCGGAAAAGGACGTTTTTCACGGAGATCCGGACGAGGCGGATTCGGCTTTGGCGACCGTCTGAAGATGGATGATGATCCGAATCTGATCTACGGAAGAAATTTCGATGAGGACAGCATTCCGATTGAGTCGATCGATGAGACAACCTCGGAGGCTGTCATCAGAGGTCAGATTCTGTCGGTGGACATGCGTGATCTGAGAAATGAGAAGGCGCTTGTGATTTTTGCGGTCACCGATGATACGGACACCATCCAGGCAAAGATCTTTATTATGCAGTCGCAGAAGGAGGAACTTGCCGGAGAACTGAAGGCGGGGAAATTCATCAAGCTGAAGGGCAGGATCATGCTGGACAGCTACGAGCACGAATTGACGGTATCGACGGTGATCGGGATCCGGAAGTCGGTCAGTTTCCGGAAGGGACGCTATGACAGCAGCCCGGTGAAGCGCGTGGAGCTGCACTGCCATACAAAGATGAGCGATATGGACGGCATTACAGACGCCTCAAAGCTGGTACAGCGGGCGTACGACTGGGGAATGCCGGCGATCGCGATCACCGACCACGGGGTGGTTCAGGCCTTTCCCGAGGCAAACCATGCCCTCGAGGCCATTGATGAGTCTTATCAGAAAAAATACGCTGAGGAACATCCGGATGCGGACAAGAATGAGCTGAAAAAGGTCAGAGCACCCTTTAAGGTCATCTATGGCATGGAAGCGTATCTGGTGGACGATTTGAAAGGAATTGCCACCGACAGCAGGGGACAGAGTCTTGAGGACAGCTACGTGGTTTTTGATATCGAGACAACCGGTCTGTCCAACCTGACATGCAAGATCATTGAAATCGGTGCGGTACGGGTGGAGAAGGGGGAGGTTGTCGACCGTTTTTCGGAATTCGTAAACCCGGAAGTCCCGATCCCTTTCCGGATCACGGAGCTGACCAGCATCACGGATGAAATGGTTCAGGACGCGCCGCCGATTGAGGTGATTCTTCCAAGGTTTCGTGAATTCTGTAAAGGAGCTGTTCTGGTAGCCCACAATGCGGATTTCGATACCGGATTTATCAAGATGGAGTGCCGGAGGCAGAAGATTGACTGGGAATTCACTTATGTGGATACAGTGGCGATGGCACAGCTCCTTCTGCCGAACCTGTCCCGTTTCAAGCTGGATACGGTTGCCAAGGCGGTGGGAGTTTCTCTGGAACATCATCACCGTGCCGTGGATGACGCCGAATGTACGGCCTGGATTTTTGTGAAATTTGTGGCGATGCTTCGCGAACAGGGGATTGATGACCTGGATTCGCTGAACCGGGAAGGAAGCGTGAATCAGAACGCAATCCGCAAGATGAAATCCAGCCACGCGATCATTCTCGCAAAAAACGAGGCGGGCAGAGTAAATCTGTACCGCTGTGTATCCGAATCGCATCTGAAATACTTTAACCGTCAGGCGAAGCTTCCCAAGAGCTTTGTGCAGGAGCACCGCGAGGGGCTGATCATCGGATCCGCCTGTGTGGCCGGAGAGCTCTACCAGGCATTGTTGAGGGGAGCGCCGGATACGGAAATTGCGAAGATTGTGAACTTTTATGATTATCTCGAAATACAGCCGCTCGGAAATAATCGTTTTCTCATTGAGGACGAGAAAAACCCGGCGGTCAGCAGTGAGGAGGATCTCCAGGAGCTCAACAGGAAAATCATCCGGCTGGGAGAACAGTTCCACAAGCCGGTCGTCGCTACCTGCGATGTTCATTTCATGGATCCTCAGGACGAGATTTACCGGCGGATTATCATGGCAGGAAAGAAATTTGCGGACGCGGACAATCAGGCTCCGCTGTACCTTCGCACTACGGAAGAAATGATGGAGGAGTTCGCTTATCTCGGAGAAGAAAAGGCGAGGGAGGTTGTCATCGACAATACGAACAGAATCTGCGACATGATTGAGCGGATGAGTCCGATTTACCCGAAAAAATGTCCTCCGGTGATTCCGCACTCTGACGAGATGCTGCGCACAATCTGCTACCGCCGGGCGCATGAGATCTACGGACCGGATCTTCCGGAGATCGTTCAGGCAAGACTGGAGCGGGAGCTTACCTCCATTATATCAAACGGTTATGCCGTGATGTACATCATCGCGCAGAAGCTGGTGTGGAAATGCAATGAGGACGGATATCTCGTAGGATCGAGAGGTTCTGTCGGGTCATCCTTTGTGGCGACCATGTCTGGAATCACAGAGGTAAATCCGCTGCCGCCGCATTATCTTTGTCATCACGACTATCATGTGGAATTCGATACGCCGGATGTTGTGAAATACCGCAAAATGGGATATTCCGGATGTGATATGCCGGACAAGAAATGTCCGGTCTGCGGCAGAGTCATGGACAAGCTGGGCTTTAACATTCCTTTTGAAACCTTCCTCGGCTTCAAGGGGAACAAGGAGCCGGATATCGACCTTAACTTTTCGGGAGAGTATCAGACGAAGGCACACGCATACACCGCGGTTATCTTCGGCGCGGGTCAGACGTTCAAGGCAGGGACCATCGGCACGCTGGCGGACAAGACAGCCTTCGGATTTGTGAAGAATTACTATGAGGAAAAAGGCATACACAAGCGAAGCTGCGAGATCGACCGGATCGTACAGGGCTGCGTAGGAATACGAAGAACCACCGGGCAGCATCCGGGCGGCATCGTTGTACTGCCGCAGGGATGGGACATCAATACCTTTACGCCGGTGCAGCATCCCGCTGATGATCCGGATTCGGATATCGTCAGCACACATTTTGATTATCATTCGATTGATTCAAACCTTCTGAAGCTGGATATTCTCGGACACGATGATCCGACAATGATCCGTATGCTGGAGGACCTGACCGGAGAAGACGCGACAAAAATCCCTCTCGATGAGCCAAAGGTCATGAGTCTGTTCCAGAATCTCAGCGCGCTGGGACTTCAGCCGGAGCAGATCCATGGCATCAGGCTGGGCACACTCGGGATCCCGGAGTTCGGCACAAGCTTCGCGATGCAGATGCTTTTTGATACGAAGCCGCAGAACTTTACAGATCTATGCAGGATCTCAGGTCTGTCCCACGGAACGGATGTCTATCTTGGCAATGCCGAGACGCTGATCAAGGAAGGAAAATGTACGCTGGGAACTGCCATCTGCTGCCGCGATGACATCATGGTCTACCTGATCAACAAGGGAATGGATTCTGAGGAGAGCTTTTCCATCATGGAGATGGTGCGAAAGGGGAAGGTGGCGAAGAAACAGTGTAAAAACTGGCCGGAATGGACGGCCGACATGAAACAGCACGGCGTTCCCGACTGGTATATCTGGTCGTGCGAAAAGATCAAGTACATGTTCCCGAAAGGCCACGCCGTGGCCTATGTGATGATGGCCTACCGCGTGGGGTGGTACAAGGTGTACCGGCCGCTTGCTTATTACGCAGCATATTTCTCAATCCGCGCGAAGGCGTTCTCCTACGAGAAAATGTGCCAGGGACAGCGCCATCTGGAGGAGATCATGGACGAGTTCAATTCCCGCAAGGATTCTCTGTCAAAGATGGAGCAGGATCAGTATGGAGACATGTGTCTCGTCGAGGAGATGTACGCCCGCGGTTTTGCGTTCATGCCGATAGATATCTACCGGGTGCAGCCGCATCGTTTTCAGATTATTGACGGAAAGCTGATGCCTTCGCTGGATGCCATTGACGGCCTGGGTTCTGTTGCGGCAGACAGCATCGTACTGGCGGCGCGGGACGGAAAGTTTTTGTCCAAGGATGATCTGCGGCAGCGGGGGAAGGTCGGCAAGAGCATTACGGATACACTGGACCGGCTGGGAATCATATCCGATCTGCCGGAGACGAATCAGATCTCGCTGTTTGATTTTCAAATGGAGGCGGGGTAGATTCATGGCGGCAGAATCACATGCCGAGTGAGCAGAATCACAGACCTGGGCGGAAGAACCAAAGACAGGGTGAGCAGAACCACAGACCTGGGCGGGAGAACCAAAGACAGGGTGAGCAGAACCACAGACCTGGGCGGAAGAACTACAGATCGGGCAGGAAAAATCCAAGACCAGACCGGAGGGTATCTGGATAAAGGGGCGTAAACAGGGAGGGCTTTTACATGGAAAATCTGGAACTGAGATACCTGCAGCGGCTGGCGGAGCTGTATCCGACCATTGCCGCTGCGTCAACAGAAATCATAAATCTGGAAGCTATACGAAACCTGCCCAAGGGTACCGAGCATTTTATCACGGATATCCACGGAGAATATGAGGCTTTTTCGCATGTGCTGAAAAACGGCTCCGGTTCCGTAAAGAAAAAGATCGATGAGGTGTTCGACCATACGCTCAGTGAGGCAGACAAGAGCGCTCTGGCAACTCTGATCTATTATCCGAATGAGAAGATGGCACTCATACGTCAGACGGAAGAGAACATGGATGACTGGTACAAAATCACTCTGTACCGGCTGATTCAGATCTGCAAGAAGGCATCCTCCAAATATACGAGGTCAAAGGTGCGCAAGCAGCTGCCGAAAGACTATGCCTATGTGATCGAGGAGCTGATCACGGAGAAGCCGGATGTTCTGGACAAGGAGGCGTACTATAATTCTATTGTTGATACGATCATCGATATCCAGAGAGCGGAAGATTTTATCGTGGCACTCTGCCATCTGATTCAGCAGATGGTTGTAGATCATTTGCATATTCTGGGTGATATCTATGACAGGGGTCCGGGTCCGGAGAGAATCATGGACCGTCTGATGAGCTATCATTCTCTGGATATCTGCTGGGGCAACCATGACATTGTCTGGATGGGAGCTTCCGCAGGATCGCTGCCCTGTATCGCCACGGTTCTCAGAATTTGTGCGAGATATGGGAATCTCGACATTCTGGAGGACGGATACGGCATCAATATGATCCCTCTGGCAACGTTTGCCACCCGGGTCTACGGCGATGATCCCTGTTCTCTCTTCAGGCTGAAGGGAGAAAACAGCACCCGGCTGCCCAATGAAAATGAACTGAACATGAGAATGCACAAGGCGATTTCCATCATTCAGTTTAAGCTGGAGGGACAGCTCTTTGGAGAGCGTCCGGAGTTCCATATGGAGGACCGTATGCTTCTTGACAAGATTGATTACGAAAGAGGGGTCATACGGCTGGATGGAAAAGAATACGCACTTCTTGATCATAATTTTCCGACAATTGATCCATCGGATCCGTATCGCCTGACGGTGGATGAGACGGAAGTGATGGAGCGGATGCAGCGGGCGTTTACGCAGTGTGAGAAGCTCTATCAGCATATGAATCTTCTCCTGAACAAGGGAAAACTGTACTGTATCTACAACAACAATCTTCTCTATCATGGCTGTATGCCGCTGACCGGAGACGGAGAATTTATGAAGGTAGACGTGTACGGGAAAAAACTGTGCGGGAGGGAGCTGTACGACGAGCTGGAAAAGTACGTCCGGAAGGCGTTTTTCGCCGTAAACGAAGAAGAGAGGAAAAAAGGACGTGATATCATCTACTGGATCTGGTGCAGCCCGCAGTCGCCTCTGTTCGGGAAGGATAAAATGGCGACTTTTGAGCGATATTTCATCGCGGAGAAGGAAACACATGTCGAGCATAAAAACCCGTACTACCAGCTTTTAAACAATGAGGAGATCATGAACCGGGTTCTTCGGGAATTCGGTCTTCCAGATGACGCGCATATTGTGAACGGACATGTACCGGTGCTGCAAAGTTCCGGCGAAAGTCCCGTGAAATGCAGCGGGAAGGTGCTCATCATCGACGGAGGTTTTTCGAAAGCATATCAGGGCAAGACGGGAATTGCAGGGTATACTCTCATCTACAATTCGTACGGAATGCAGCTGGTGGCGCTGAAGCCTTTTACCTCTACGGAGGACGCCGTCCGGAACGAGACAGATATTCACGGAGACAGGATTCTGGTTATGAACGCGCCGCACAGGCTTCATGTCAGCGATACAGATATCGGATGCCGGCTGAAGCAGAGGATTGATGAGCTGAAGGAACTGCTGAAGGCTTACCGCAGCGGCGTGATCAATGAGATGGTTTAGACACTTTCGTGCCGCTGGCGCGTCCCTTCGTGCTCATGCTTGTTGCCTTCGAAAACATATCCAGTCTCTTACACACGCTTCGCGTGTGACGATCCTGGATATGTTTTCGAAGAGCTTATACATTCACGTCTCTGCGGAGTTGGGCGAGGAGGCGGTCGTTGTCTTCGGGATTCATGAAGCAGAACCGGAAGTATTTGTTGGAGAGGAAGGGGAAGGTGGAGCAGTTGCGGATCATGAGTCCCTTCCGGATGCAGTGGTCGAAGAGAATGTCCGCGTCCATATCCTCGCGGAGAATCCGGACGAGGATAAAATTCGCCTTAGGCTGGTATACCTTGATAGAATTCCAGGTCTGAAGTTCCCGGAAGATCCGGGTGCGTTCGGTGTCGATCAGAGTACGTGTCTGATTGATATATTCCGTATCGCCGAACATCAGCCTTCCGGCGACCTCGGCGATGGAGCTGATAGACCAGGGGTTCTGCAGGGAGATGACCTTACGGATCAGATCTGTGTTGCCGGTGATCGCGTAGCCGAGACGGAGACCCGGAGCAGCAAAGAATTTGGAAGTGCCTCTCAGTACGACGATGTTCGTGTACGAGTCGGTGAGTGGGACCGAGGAGATCTTTTCATCTGCGTGCGTAAATTCTACGTATGTCTCGTCCACCATCACAAAAATGCCGTGAACCATGCAGGCGTCGAGGATGGTGCGCATCTTATCGTTGGAGATCGCGGTTGAGGTCGGATTGTTCGGATTACACAGAATCAGGAGATCGAGGTCGTCCGTCAGATGACGGCAGAGATCGTCCGGATTCAGCTGAAAATCCTCCTCCTCTTTCAGAGGATAATAGACGGTCTGGCCGCCTCTCAGAGATATTTCTCTTTCATATTCGGAATAGGAGGGACCGAGAATCATTGCTTTTTTCGGTGCATCTGCCTGAATCATCAGGGAGATCAGTTCAGTGGATCCGTTTCCGACAATGACATTTTCGTAGGTGGTGCCCGCGTACTCTGCGATCACTTTTCGAAGGTCTTTATACTCCCGGTCAGGATAGGTCTGAATGACGTCGATGTGCTCGCTGATAGATTCCCGAAGATTGCGGGAGATTCCGAGTGGATTGATGTTGGCGGAAAAGCTGGTGATTTTTTCCTTTGGGATATGGTAGATCTCTTCTATTTTTTCCAGGTCGCTTCCGTGAAAATGATCCTTGTGCTTCAATGTAAACTGAGCCATAGATGACACCTCGATTTCTAACTTAGAGCGGTTTTCTGCCTTGTCAATTGCACATACACATGAACAGATATCACGTGCACCGGTCAGAACATTGCGCAGGTTCTGTGGATGTTGTATACTTCAATGTGGATGAGACTCCAAAAGGCGTTCTCATTCGGAACTAAGTTTAATTCGAATGCGGATATTCGTCAAGCGTATGTGCTGTTCGGGGCAGACCGGGTTCTCCCGGGCAGTCTTTCCGGAAAAGGACGGCATGACGCGTATCCGTTTAGGATAAGGTGGGAGTATTGAAGAATAAGGACGGAGTAATTGAAGCCGGGTTCGTGTATGATCTTCCGAAGCTGGTTTTCTCTGAAGAAGAATATCGTATTGTTGTAGGAGAGGGAGAGGTCCGCAGAGGGACCTTTCATGTCTGCGCATCGGACGGCAGTACCATCCGGGGAAGCGTATTGTCGGAGGATTACAGGATTCATCTTCTGACAACGGAATTTGAGGGAGAGGACTGTGAGATCAGCTTCCTTGTGATTACCAAAGGGCTGCTCTCCGGGCAGAGTATCCGTGGCAGTATCCTGGTCAGCAGCAATATTGCCGAGAAAGAATATCCTGTGTACGCGGAGATCGTGGATGTTCCGGGAGATGGAGAAGAATCGGAGGTCCGGACACTGGATGATTTCTCCAGGCTTTGCCAGAAAAGTCTTAGGGAGGGATTTCTGATGTTTACGGATCCGGGATTTGCGAGAATCCTGAACGGGAACAACCGGCAGTATCTGGGACTGTACCGCGGGATGTCACACAATCCGGTTACCTACCAGCATCTTGAGGAATTTCTCGTCTCGACCGGCAAGAAGGAGCCAATCGAGATCACTCTCGATAAGCAGCAGAAGGCGGTATATCACCTGGATGTATCTCAGAAGGATACCTTGTATGTCTATCGCAATACATGGGGATACATCCGGCTTGAGGTTGAGGTGGAGGGCGATTTCCTCGAGGTGACGAAAAAGGTGATTACCACCGAGGACTTTATCGGGAAGGTCTACGGACTGGAATATGTTGTCCACAGTGACAGACTCGGTGAGGGAAAATCGTTTGGAAAAATCCGGATCCGCAGTGTTCACCAGAATCTCGAATATATTGTTGAGGCATCCCGAAAAGAGGAGTCGGAGATCCTTCCATCTGCAGTTCGGAGCAGGAAGGTCGCCTGGCTGATGAGAGATTTTCTGAGCCTTCAGCTTCACAAGATGGATTACCGCAGCTGGCTGGAGTCATCTTCCATGACGGTGCATGAGATGCTCGAGGAGAATCCAGACGATTCCGCCGCAATTCTTTATGCTGCCTATCTTGAGTTTTCCAGAGACGACAATGGTAAGGCAATGGAGCGGCTGTGGCCTATGAAAGACGGTCGGGTCAGCCCCGCGAACAGCGAGGAGAAGGGAATTTATCTCTCGCTGGCAAAGGAGGTGGGGCTGCTGCCTGAGGAGAAGCGTGACATTCTTCCGCTTCTTGCAAAATACTACCGGAAGAATCCGGGAAGCTATCTTCTGCTGAAACTTTGCCATCAGGAGGAGAACACAGAGATCATAAATTCGGCGGACCGCATGCAGGAATATGAGGACTGCTTCAACGCCGGATCCATGAGTCCTTTTTTGTACCTGGATGCGTGGAACCTTCTGGCGAGGGAGGAGTCTCTCCTGCGCAGACTTTCACCGTTCATGATTCAGGTTCTGAATTTCGGCCTGAAGCACAATTTTATCACCGAGGGACTGCTTCAGAGAACTGCTTTTCTGAGCGATAACGAGAAGAATTTTAACCGGCCGTTGTACCGGATCCTTTCTGCCGGGTACCAAAAATATCCGAACGATGCGGTTCTTGAGGCGATCTGCAAGCTGCTGATCAAGGGAAATCCGGTGGATTCGCGCTGCTTCCCGTGGTACGAGAAGGCAGTGCTTCATGATCTCCGTATTACAAGGCTTTATGAATACTATATGGAGACATATCATAAGCCGGCGGCGGAGAGACTTCCACAGCAGATCCTGATGTATTTTGCGACAAATACCGAGCTTGCGGAGAAGAAACGTGCACTGCTCTATGCCAGTATCGTACTGAACCGGGAGGAAGACGATACCAGTTTTCTGAACTATGGGCGTTATATCCGGACGTTCGCGATGGAATCTCTGCGAAAGGGACGCATGAACGAGAATTACGCGGTTCTTTACCAGCAGTATTTCCGGAAACCGGAATCGCCGGAGATCGCGGAGCTGCTCGGGAATGTTTTGTTTGTACATAAGGTCACGGTCACGGATCCGATGGTACGGCAGGTGGTTGTGAGTCATTACGCACTGAAAGAAGAGGAAACGGAGACAGTGAAAGACGGGGTGGCTTATCCCCGGATTTATACCGATGATGCCGCTGTGCTCATGGAGGATGTGCATCATCGGCGGTACGCGACAACCATTCCTTTTGAAGTAACGAGGCTGATGGACGCCAGGGACAGTGCGCATGCGATTCTGGAGCAGGGCGTGAGTCATCCTGGGGCTGAGCTTTCCATCTGCCGGGAGAAGGCGTTTCAGATGGACGTCAACAGCCGCACGGTTTCTGCTTACCGGATGGCAGTGACAGATGAGGCGTTTACCGATGAGTACCGCAAAATTCTGCGGAGGAAGCTTCTGGAATATGACATGGCTCATCCCGATGAAGAGGTACTTCCGCGGGACATGAGTGAGGAGGAAATCAATTGTTATGCGGAGGCGGATAAAGTGAGCACGATCGTGCTTTTGATCCGCGAGGGCAGATATGAGGAAGCCTTTCATGTGATATCCGAATTCGGATGTGAAGGTGTACCCACAAGGCTCCTGCTGCGTCTGTCCAGCCGGCTGATTCTCGGTGACGGAGAGGACGGGGAGAAGCTGCTGCAGCTGACTGAGTATGTATTTAAAAAGGAAAAATACGATGAGGTCATGCTGAGTTATCTCCGGGATCATTACCGGGGCTCTGTCCGGAATCTGTGCAGACTCTGGAGAAAGCTGAAGGGATTTCAGCTGGAGACGCTCAGTCTCGACGAGCGGATCCTGCTGCAGTCAATCCGGACGCATCAGTTCCCGGATGACGAGGGAAAAATTCTTTGTGATTACGTCCGTCAGCAGGGAAGACCGGAGGTAACAGCGGCATTCCTGGCCTATCTTTCGGATTATTATTTCCTCGGGGGACGAGGGATATCCGACCCGGTAATTGTCACTATGGAAAGTGCAATGGACCGTGGAGAGGTCGATTATACGATCTGCAAGCTGGCACTTTTGCGGTATTATTCTACTCTGGATACGCTGGATGCCAGACGGATGGAGAGAGCCGGCGTATTGCTGAAGCAGATGGACGAGAAGGGACTCCGTTTTGAATTCTATCACAAGCTTCCGAAGCGGCTGATTCAGGCATATCAGATCGAGGATAAGGTGTTTGTCCAGGATCAGTTCCGACCGGGAAGCCGGGTAATTCTTCATTATCAGCTGAAGGAACAGGACGGCGAACAGACAGAATGGATCAGCGAGCCGATGAATAATGTCTACCATGGCATTTTTGTGAAGGAGTTTCTTCTGTTCTATGGAGAGAGCCTGCGTTATTACATGAGTGTCATGGACGATGGAAAAATCAGCGATTCCGATACCTATGAGGTTTCTCTTGTAGACATGGACACTTCCGGCGCAACGAAGTTCCGGCTTCTCAACCGCATGCTTGAGGCGCGGGATCAGGGAGATGACGGAAAACTGCGGGAAGCAGAGGAACAGTACCTGCGACAGGAATGCTTTGTCAGCCGGTTCCTGAAGCTGATGGATTGAGGAGGGACAGATGCAAAGTTATCAGAGCAGAACGGCAGGATCAGCTGCTGCTGAAGCTGATGAATTGAGGGGGAGCAGATGAGCGAAAGAGAATTGATTGTAGGGATAGATCTCAATCGAAATCAGCCGCAGATCTGTTACTATGAACGTGAGAAAGAAAATACGGTCACCGCGCCGATGAAGGTCGGAAATGACATGGTCTCCTTCCGGGAGATTCTCGACGGAATCGAAAGTCTGGTTCATGATTTTCCGGACGAAGAGGAGAGAAACCGGCGGAGAAACGAGCTTGAGCAGAAAGCCGCGGAGACCATGAGGAAGGCACTGTACACACTTGGCCTGAGTGATCCGGAGTCACAGATTGCGGGCATCACGATCACGGTTCCTGTCCTGACCCGCCCGGTGGTGCATCTGGTGAAATCAATCTACCGGGAGCTTGGCCTCGCAAAGGCACGCGCCTTTCTTCAGGATTATAAGGAGAGTTGTTTTTATCACACGATTTATCAGAAGAGAGAGCTCTGGAACCGGAATGTTGGATTTTTTATTTTCGAGGAGGAAAAGGTATCTTTTCTGTCGATGAATATGAATCCACAGACCAGGCCGGTGACTTTTACAATGGAAGAGGGGATAACGATCTGTCTGAAACAGGACAGAAGTCTCTGGGATGAGCAGTTCTATAATATGATCAATGCGTCGCTGCGGCAGAATATGTATTCCTGTATCTTCCTGATGGGCGATACTTTTGACCGTGCGTGGGCGGGCCGATCCATTGCACTGCTGTGCCGGGCGGGACGGAAGGTGTTTGTGGTTGACAACCTATATGCGAGAGGCGCCTGTTATACGGCACGGGAGAAGGTTGTTCAGAGAAAATTCCCGGACTGTCTGTATCTTGGGGATGATATCATCCGCAATAATATCGGCATGAAGATGAACATTCAGGGGAGGGAGACCTATTATCCTCTGATCGCCGCGGGAGTGAACTGGTATGAGGCGGACAAGGTCTGTGAGATCATTCTGATCGGCAAGGAGCATGAGCTTCGATTTTTGATCAACCGCATGGATGAGAATGATCAGAAGGTATCGGTGATGCAGCTTCCTGAGCTCGATGACCGTCCGGACGGGACGACCCGTCTTCGAATTCACCTGACATGTGAATCTGCAAAACGCTGTGTCATCGAAGTAGAAGACCTGGGATTCGGAGACATGTATCCGGCAACCGGGAAAGTCTGGCGTGAGATTCTGGAGGAGTGAGACAGATGAACATCGGCAGGTTGTGCAGAGATTTTTTGCATGATGAGATTCTGGAGGAATGAGACGAATGAGCATGGCTGTGTTATGTCAGGTAAAGAGGGCGGAACATCCTTTTTATATTCGTGACATTGACCTGAATATCTATTCGATCGAGGAGCTCTGCTATTTTGCAGACCACAATCTGGCTCTGGTCGAAGAGGGTTTTTTTGACGATGCCCTGATCGGATGGATTGGAGAGGAGCTGGAGGACCGTAACTTTGTGAGGTCTCTGGAGAGAATCCGCAGAGAGGGAGTGCAGACGCTTGGAAGAATGCTGCACGCACTGAACGCCGAGACGGGATGGATTTATGTACAGGATCGTGAGAATTTTGAGAAAACTCTCGAAGCCAACCGGAAGCTGCCGGGACCGGAGAGACTGCGTCTGCGGGCCGATTCTCTGGTGGGTTACGGGAAATATACAAAGGCAATCGAGGACTACAAGAGGATCCTTGCGATGAAAGACATGGAAGGACTCGGCGAGCAGTTTCTCGGGACGGTATACAACAATATGGGAGTCACATATGCGAGACTCTTCGAGATGGATGAAGCGGTCGAATGTCTTAGAGAAGCCTATAACAGTATTCATTCCAGGGAAACAGTGGAAAACTATCTCTGCGCTGTTTATCTGGCAAAAGGAGAAGAAGCCTTTGAAAAGCTGGCGGATGATCTGAAGGCGGATAACGGAACCAGAGAATCCCTGGCAGAAGAAATCAGGAACCTGAAAGTAGACAAGCCGGAAGGAGATGTAAACTCCCTGCTGAGCGGCTGGGTGCGTGAATACCACAGGGAAACCGCGAGGTAAATGAAAAGTCGTGAGCTTTATCATCCTTGCTTTAAAAGCGAAAAATCAGGTGGGAAAATCGTGCGCATTACAGGCCGGCAATGCACGAATTTTAGATGCGAATTTGGTGCGGATTTCTCAGAAAGTTTTCTTGACAGAAGCTGTGAAACGTGGTTTAATATCAACATAATTTAAGACTACATCAGTTTAAACCGATGAAGTGGAGATAAAGCGGATGGGGCACTCACAGAGAGTCCGGGGAGGTGCGAGCCGGGCAGGACGCTGATCCGTAAATGGACCACTGAGGGCAGGGTGAAAATACCGGGATCATAAAACGGGTTATGGTATAAGTAGCTTCTGACGCAGGGCATACGTTACATGCCGGAGATATGATGGTATCTCATGAGTGTGTGGAGACACAAATACAAGGTGGCACCACGGGAATCGAAACTGTACGATTATACCCGCCCTTGACAGAAGAAAATCTGTCATGGGCGGGTTTATTATTTTACGCGAACAGTGAGCCGCAGCCGAATGCGAAGTATTCGTGTGCGGCGAAAAAATTGAAGGAGACCTGGGGCATGCAGCCTGGTGTAAACGACTCGGTGCATGTGTAAGCGGTATCAGGGAATTTGATTACGGAGGGAAGGTTATGAAGCAGACATCATTCGAAGAAGTGAAGAGGATTGCATCATCCGGCGATTACAAGCGAATTCCGGTGACGAGAGAGATTCTCTCTGATATCCGGACCCCGGTGGAAACTTTGAGAGCTCTGCAGAATGTCAGTACGCACTGTTTTCTTCTGGAAAGTGTAGAGGACAGCCGTCAGTGGGGCAGATACACGTTCCTTGGATTTGATCCGTCGATGGAGATTTCCTGTAAGGATCATATCCTGACCGTGAATGCCGGGGGCAAAATCAGAATGGAGACCGCTCACCCGGGCATCTACATCAAACAGATTATTCATGAGAACAGATCACCCCGGATTCCCGGGCTTCCCACATTGACCGGCGGACTGGTGGGCTATTTTTCCTACGATTATATACAGTACGGAGAACCGGAGCTGAAGCTGGATGCGCCGGATGAGGACAGGTTTGATGATGTGAACCTGATGCTGTTTGACAAGCTGATCTGCTACGATAATTTCCGCCAGAAGATTCTTTTGATTGTCAACATCCACACGGAGTGCATGGAAACCGATTACAATAAGGCAATCCTGCAGCTCGATGAAATGGAGAACATCATCCGGAACGGGAAGCCGAAGAAAGTGCCTGCGGGACATCTGCTTGAGCCGCTGAAGCCGAAGCTCTCCCTGGAGGAGTTCACCGGGAAGGTGGAAAAAATAAAACATTACATCCGGGAGGGGGATATTTTTCAGCTTGTATTTTCAAATCCAATGAAGGCGGCATATGAGGGAAGCCTGCTGAATACGTATCGTGTTCTGAGAACGACAAACCCGTCTCCTTATATGTTTTATTTTTCCGGTGATGATGTGGAAATTGCCGGCGCTTCTCCGGAAACGCTCGTGAAGGTGGAAAACGGGGAAATTCGTACATTTCCTCTGGCGGGAACAAGGCCGAGAGGACGCGACGATCAGGAAGATCAGCGTTTAGAGAAGGAGCTTCTGGCCGACGAAAAAGAACGGGCGGAGCACAACATGCTGGTGGACCTCGGGCGGAATGATCTTGGAAGGTTATGTAAATTTGGAACCGTAGAGGTCGAAAAATATATGTGCATTGAGAAGTATTCTCACGTCATGCACATCGGCTCGGCGGTAAAGGGACAGCTTCGCGATGACAGGCAGGCTGTTGATGCGGTAGATTCCGTGCTTCCGGCAGGAACGCTCTCCGGAGCCCCGAAATTCCGGGCCTGCGAGCTGATCAATGAGCTGGAACATGACAAAAGAGGGATATACGGCGGCGCAATCGGGTATGTGGATTTCACGGGGAACCTGGATGTCTGCATCGCTATCCGGCTGGCTTATAAGCGGAACGGGAAGGTATTCGTTCGTTCCGGTGCAGGAATCGTGGCAGACAGTGTACCCGAGAAGGAATATCAGGAATGCCGGAACAAGGCAAGGGCTGTTGTAGAAGCTCTTGAGAAAGCGGAGGAAGAAGAATGATTCTGTTAATTGATAACTACGATAGTTTTTCTTATAACCTTTACCAGCTGATTGGTGCTCTGAATTCGGATATTCAGGTGATCCGGAATAATGAAAAAACCGTCGGGGAAATCAGAGACATGAAGCCGGACTGCATCATCCTGTCACCGGGACCCGGGAAGCCGAAGGATGCCGGTGTCTGCGAAGAGGTTGTCAGAGAGATGGGAGGAGAGGTGCCGATCCTCGGGGTGTGCCTCGGACATCAGGCGATCTGTGAAGCATCAGGCGCCGTGATCTCTTATGCGAAACAATTGATGCACGGTAAGCAGTCCCGGGTGAAGCTTGACGTGACGGCACCGATTTTTACAGAGCTTCCGGAGGAGGTGACCGTCGGGCGGTATCATTCGCTGGCAGTTATCGAGAACACGCTTCCGCCGCATCTCAGGGAAATCGCAAGGGCCGACGACGGGGAGGTTATGGCAGTAGCAGATATCGAAAGAAAAATTTACGGATTGCAGTTTCACCCGGAATCGATTATGACGCCGGAGGGAAAACAGATGCTTCGCAATTTTCTGACGAGCAGCGGAATCGCTGCAAAAGAACATGGCGAAGATTAACAAAACGGCATAGAGATACGAAGAATAGGGGAACCAGATAGAAAAGCAAAGAGGAGCAGAGCAGCATAGGAAGTGAAGAATAGTGCAGCCGGACAGGAGGAACGAAAATGATCAAAGAAGCTATTGAAAAAATTGTAGACAAACAGGATCTTACCTATGACGAAGCCTATACCGTTATGAATGAGATCATGAGTGGAAAGACGACGCAGACCCAGAATGCTGCTTTTCTTGCCGCACTATCCACAAAATCCGCAAAAGCAGAAACAATTGATGAGATTTCCGGATGCGCGCAGGCAATGAGAGAACACGCGACTCCGGTCAGACATCCCGGGATGGAGGTCCTCGAGATTGTGGGAACAGGCGGCGACAAGTCCCATACCTTTAATATATCCACAACGAGCGCCTTTGTCATTGCGGCAGCCGGGGTAAAGGTCGCGAAGCACGGAAACCGCGCGGCTTCCTCACTTTCCGGAACTGCAGACTGCCAGGAAGCGCTCGGAGCGAATATCAATCAGGATCCGGAGAAGGCACTGCGTCTTCTGAAAGATGTGGGAGTGTGTTTCCTTTTTGCCCAGAAATATCACACAGCCATGAAATATGTGGGAGGGATCCGCAAGGAGCTTGGCATCCGGACCGTATTTAATATTCTTGGGCCGCTAACGAATCCGGCAAATCCGGAGTACTTCCTCCTCGGTGTGTACGATGAGTATCTGGTGGAACCGATTGCCAAGGTATTGGATAAACTCGGCGTAAAACGCGCGCTCGTCGTGTACGGACAGGATCGTCTGGATGAGATCTCCGCAAGCGCTCCGACCACAATCTGTGAGCTCCGTGACGGATACTACAGGTCGATGGTCATCACACCGGAACAGTTCGGCCTGGCACGCGGCAAAAAGGAGGAGCTTCTGGGAGGCACCGCAGAGGAAAACGCGCGCATCACAAGGGAGATCCTGAGCGGAAAGATTCAGGGAACAAAGAGAAACGCGGTGCTTCTGAATGCCGGAGCCGCAATCTATGTCGCGGGAAAAGCCGCCAGCATCGAAGAGGGAATCCGGAAGGCCGCAGAACAGATTGATAATGGGAGCGCAGAAAAAATTCTGGATGCTTATATCCGAGAATCCAATGAATAAAACAACGCGGATTCAAAAAGCAACCGGGATAGAGAAGATATATACTATAGAAAGACAACGCGGATTCAGGAAACAGCCTGGACAGGGAGGATACATGATATGATATTAGACGATCTGGCGGAAGCCACAGGAAACCGCATCCGGGAACAAAAGAAAAAGATTCCTCCGGAGGAACTTCGCCGTCGGGCGGAGTCCATGAACGCGGATAGCGGATTCCCCTTTGAGGCGGCACTTGCGCGACCGGGGATGTCCTTCATCTGTGAGGTCAAAAAGGCGTCGCCGTCAAAAGGACTGATCGCGCCGGATTTTCCGTATCTGAAAATCGCAAGAGAGTATGAGGAGGCTGGCGCGTCCGCGATATCCTGTCTGACAGAGACGGATTATTTTCTGGGCAGTGACAGGTATCTGGAAGACATCGCTGCTGAGGTGCATATACCGGTTCTTCGAAAGGATTTCACCATTGATCCATATATGATCTGGCAGGCCAGAGTGATGGGAGCCTCAGCGGTACTTCTGATATGTGCTATCCTGAGCGAGGAGCAGATCCGGGAATTTCGGGAGATCGCGGAGGAGCTTGGGCTCTCTGCGCTTGTGGAAGCCCACGATGAACAGGAGGTTGAGACGGCAGTGCGTGCGGGAGCGCGGATCATCGGTGTAAATAACCGGAATCTGAAGGATTTTACGGTTGATGTCCGGAACTCTGTAAGGCTCAGAGACCGGATACCGAAGGGAGTTCTCTATGTGTCCGAGAGCGGGATCCGTACCCCGGAGGATGTCGGAGAACTATTCCGGAACGGCACAGATGCCGTGCTGATCGGGGAGACTCTGATGCGCAGCACGGACAAGAAAGCAGAGCTTGACCTGCTTCGCCGGGAGTGTGCCGCCAGATAACAAGAAACTGTTCGAAAGACTAAAACATATTAGAGACAGGAATATATTCGAAAGACAGGAACATATTCGTAAGATAAAAAATTTTGATTGACATGTCCAATGCTGAGGCAAGGGATTCTGCGGCAGTATTTGCAAAGAAATACACGAATACGGAGGAAAATTTGAAGGAAGAGCGCAAGGAACAGTACAAGATAAAAATCTGCGGAATGCGCAGGAAAGAGGATATCCGGGCGGCGAACCGCTGGAGACCGGATGCGATCGGTTTCATCTGTACCTCCCGTTTCTGGAGGTACATCCCGATGGAACAGGCGGCGGAGCTTCGGGGTATGCTGGATCCCTCGATCACGGCCTGTGGCGTTTTTGTGAATGAGCCCTATGAGTATATCGCGGAATACCTGAAAAAAGGAATTATCAATGCTGTTCAGCTGCATGGAGACGAGGACGAATATTATATCCGGCAGTTGCGGAAGGTCATGATTTTTCAGGATACCCTGGTGCCTGTGATCAAGGCGTTTAAGATTTCGTCGGAGAGGGACATGCTTCGCGCAAAGGCAAGTATCGCGGATTATGTGCTGCTCGACAGCGGAGCCGGAACCGGACAGCGATTTGACTGGAAGCTGATTCGGGATATCGGCAGGCCGTTTTTTCTGGCCGGCGGCATCACACCGGAAAACATCCGCGAGGCGGCGGAACGGTTTCGGCCATATTGCCTGGATCTGAGCAGCGGCGTAGAGACGGACCGGGTAAAGGATCCGGAAAAAATCCGCCGGGCAATTGAGAATCTGCGAAGGCAGGACAGCACCGGCTGCTGAGCAGATCCGTTGGGGTAGATTTTACAGAAGATTACAAAGCGTAATTAACCAACAGGTCACAGCGTAGATCCGTCGGGATAGATTTTGCCGGCTGCTGCGTAGATCTGTGGCGAGATTATTCAGGAAACGACCATATGATATTCGTATTATGAACTGGAGGAAAAAATGACAAATCAAAACGGAAGATTTGGTGAATTTGGAGGGCAATATGTTCCGGAAACACTGATGAATGAACTGATTCATCTTGAGAAGGCTTACAACCATTACAAGAATGATCCGGAATTCGTGGCGGAACTGGATTCGCTGATGAAGAATTATGCGGGCCGTCCATCCCGCCTCTATTATGCGGAGAAAATGACGAAGGACCTCGGAGGAGCAAAGATCTATCTGAAAAGAGAAGATCTGAACCACACGGGAGCCCACAAGATCAACAACTGCCTGGGACAGGTGCTTCTCGCGAAGAAGATGGGAAAAACAAGGGTCATTGCAGAGACCGGAGCCGGACAGCACGGAGTGGCGACAGCTACCGTAGCCGCGCTGCTTGGCATGGAGTGCGAGGTCTTCATGGGAGAGCTCGACTGCCAGAGGCAGAAGCTGAACGTCTACCGGATGGAACTTCTCGGTGCGAAGGTTCATCATGTAAAAAGCGGTTCCATGGTCCTGAAAGATGCTGTTAACGAAGCAATGCGCGAATGGGCAGGCCGCGTGGATGACACGCATTATGTGCTCGGGTCCTGCATGGGACCGCATCCGTTCCCGACCATCGTCCGTGATTTCCAGTCGGTTATCTCAAAGGAAGCAAGGGAACAGATCCTCGAAAAGGAAGGACGACTTCCCGATGTCGTGATGGCCTGCGTCGGCGGCGGCTCCAACGCAATCGGTGCCTTTTATAACTTTATTCCGGATAAGAGCGTCAGACTGATCGGCTGCGAGGCCGCAGGAAGAGGTGTGGACACAGGAGAAACGGCGGCTACTATGGCGGTCGGCAAGCTTGGCGTCTTCCACGGAATGAAATCATTGTTCTGCCAGAACGATTACGGACAGATCGATAAGGTGTACTCGATTTCCGCAGGCCTTGATTATCCGGGAATCGGGCCGGAGCATGCGTATCTGAAAAGTATCGGACGTGCTGAATATGTTCCGGTGACCGATGATGAGGCGGTGGATGCCTTTGAGTACCTCTCACGTACGGAGGGAATAATACCTGCCGTTGAGAGTGCACACGCGGTGGCTTATGCGAGAAAACTTGCTCCGACCATGGACAAGGATCAGATTATCATCATCTGCCTGTCCGGACGCGGTGACAAGGATGTGGCATCTATTGCAAAGTACAGAGGAGTGGATATCGATGAGTAAAAAAATAACAGACGCATTTAAAAACGGCAAGGCATTCATCCCATTTATCACCGCAGGCGACCCATCCATCGAAAAAACGAAGGAATTTATCCTGACGATGGAAAAGGCAGGGGCAGATCTGATCGAAATCGGCATTCCGTTTTCGGATCCGATCGCGGAAGGTGTCGTGATACAGGAAGCGGATCTCCGGTCTCTTGAGGCAGGCACCACTACGGATACGGTCTTTGATATGGTGGCGGATCTGAGAAAGGAAACAGATATGCCTCTTGTATTCATGACATACCTGAACATTGTATTCTACTACGGATATGAGAGATTTTTTAATCGCTGTGAAGAGGTCGGGATCAGCGGAATCATTCTCCCGGATATGCCATATGAAGAAAAGGGAGAGTGCGCGGATATCGCCGCGAAGCACGGCGTCGACGTGATTTCCATGATTGCTCCGACATCAGAGGAGAGAATCCGGACGATTGCCGGCGAGGCGCGCGGCTTTATCTACGTTGTATCGTCCATGGGAGTCACCGGGGTAAGATCGAAGATCACGACAGATCTCGGTTCCATTCTCGGACACATCAAAGAGGTCACGGAGATTCCGGCGGCCATCGGGTTCGGAATCAATACGCCGGAGCAGGCGAAGGAAATGGCATCCATTGCGGACGGTGTCATTGTCGGGAGCGCAATTGTCAGGCTTGTGGCAAAGTATGGAGAAGATGCCGCACCATATATCTACAGCTATGTAAAAAGCATGAAGGATGCCATCCGCTGAAAAAAATACATGATTTGAGCACTTATGTGACGCGTATGTGGCACATAGGTGCTCATCTTTTTTTTACGCGAACAGTGAGCCGCAGCCGAATGCGAAGTATTCGTGTGCGGCGAGCGTCGCGATAGCGAGATAAAACTCGCGCAGCGTGTTTTATCTCGTTGCCGCCGTTTACGTTTTTTTTTCTGCTCCTCAGAATAATCTTGCGTTGGCAAAACGTAAGGGTTGTGGTACATTAACATACAGATTTTACAGAAAAAGAGGTTATTACATGTTAGATGTTTGTCTGCTGGGCACCGGCGGGATGATGCCGCTTCCGAAACGTTGGCTGACGTCTCTGCTTACGAGATATAACGGAAGCTGTCTGCTGATCGACTGTGGCGAAGGAACACAGATTTCGATGAAGGAGAACGGATGGAGCTTTAAGCCGATTGATATCATCTGTTTTACGCATTTTCACGCGGATCATATCAGCGGTCTTCCGGGAATCCTTCTTGCAATGGCCAATGCGGACAGAACGGAACCGCTGACGCTGATCGGACCGAAGGGACTGCACCGGGTCATCGGAGGATTGAGGGTCATCGCGCCCGAGCTTCCGTTTGAAATAGAAATGATTGAGATTACTGAACCGGAGCAGATTTTTGAACTGCACGGCTACCGTATCACAGCTTTTCGAGTTCAGCACAATATGATCTGCTACGGATACAACGTAGAAATTCTACGGGCAGGCAGGTTTGACGCAGCAAGGGCAAAAGCGGCAAATATACCGCTGAAGTTCTGGAATCCTCTGCAGAAGGGCGAGACGATGGAGGAGGACGGCACCGTTTACACGCCGGACATGGTTCTGGGACCTCCGCGAAGAGGACTTAAGGTAACGTACTGCACAGATACCAGACCAGTAAAGCAGATCGCGGAGCACGGAGAGGGATCGGATCTGATGATTCTGGAGGGAATGTACGGAGAACCGGAAAAAGAACAGAAGGCCAGGGAGCATAAGCACATGACAATGTATGAGGCGGCTGGTCTCGCCGCAGAGGCAGATCCGGGAGAAATGTGGCTTACTCATTTTTCCCCGTCCATGGTGCATCCGGAGTGGTATATTAAAGAGGTACAGAAGGTTTTTCCGCGGACAGAGCTCGGAAAAGACGGAAAAACGGCAGAACTAAAATTTGATGAGGAATAACCAATAACCCGGCTTCCGGTCCAGACGTCGGAAATACAAGAAATCCGGTTTCCGGTCCGGATGTCGGAAATACAAGAAATCCGGTTTCCGGTCCGGACGTCGGAAATACAAGAAATCCCGGCTTCCGGTCCGGGCATTGAATATGACGGAGAAGAATATGTCAGATACATTGATTCTTGGAATCGAAAGCTCCTGTGACGAGACTGCCGCTGCTGTTGTCAGAAACGGGAGGGAGGTCCTGTCAAATGTGATTTCCTCACAGATTGATCTCCACACCATATACGGAGGCGTAGTCCCGGAGATTGCGTCCCGGAAGCATATCGAGAAAATTAATCAGGTCATTCGTCTCGCACTGAAGAATGCGGGGGTAACACTGGACGATATCAGCGCAATTGCTGTGACGTATGGACCTGGTCTTGTGGGGGCGCTCCTGGTAGGTGTGGCGGAGGCAAAAGCAATCGCCTACGCGAAGAACATTCCACTGATCGGCGTGCATCACATCGAAGGGCATGTCAGTGCTAATTATATTGAGCATCCGGACCTGGAACCGCCGTTTATGTGCGAGATTATCTCCGGGGGACATACGCATCTTGTCATCGTGAAGGATTACGGGGAATTCGAGATCCTCGGCAGGACGAGAGACGATGCAGCCGGCGAGGCGTTTGACAAGGTGGCAAGAGCCATCGGCCTCGGATATCCGGGAGGACCGAAGATTGACAAGGTGGCAAAAGAGGGAAATCCGCACGCTATAGAATTCCCGAGGTCTCATGTCACAGATACGGGGAAGACTTCGCTCACCTTTGCCAGAGGGAATCAGGAGATGACGGACTATGATTTCAGCTTCAGCGGCCTGAAATCTGCGGTCCTGAATTATCTGAACAAGTGCACGATGATGCATCAGGAGTGGAATCAGGCGGATGTCGCGGCATCGTTTCAGCAGGCGGTTGTGGATTCACTTGTGGACACAGCTATGCGCGGCGCCAGAGATTACCATGTGACAAAGTTTGCGATAGCCGGCGGTGTGGCGTCGAACTCCGCGCTTCGCGCAGCGATGGAGAAGGCCTGTGCAAAGAACGGGATGAAGTTTTACCGTCCGTCACCCGTATATTGTACGGACAATGCGGCAATGATCGCGGTTGCCGGATATTATGAATTCCAGAAGGGCGCGAGGAGCGGATGGGACCTGAATGCCGTGCCGAATCTCAAGCTCGGGGAAAGATGAAAAAACATTGAAGACATGTAGCCCGCACGGGTGAGGTACAGTGAACTGGAGTCATGCAAGACGCACGGGCGAAGGAAAAAGCACTGAACACACGCAGCCTGCACGGACAATGGAAGAATGTAAAAAATGTGCAGTCCCGCACGAACAAGAGAAAAATGTAAAAATGTGCAGTCCCGCACGAACAAGAGAAAAATGTAAAAATGTGCAGTCCCGCACGGACAAGAGAAGAATGTTAAAAAATGTGCAGTCCCGCACGGAGAGGGGAGATCATATGGCTGCAAATCTGGAAAAATGCACGGCTGTGATCGTTGCCGCCGGGAGCGGCAGGAGGATGGGCGGAAAGGTATCCAAACAGTTCCTGGAACTTAAAGGAAGACCTCTGCTGGCATATACGTTGGACGTGTTTCAGAATTCTCAGAGAATCGATGAGATCATTCTGGTTGTCGGAAAAGATACGACAGATTATGTCCGGGAAAATATCGTAGAGAAATACGGATACACAAAGGTATCCAGGCTGGTGATCGGAGGGGCGGAGCGCTACGAGTCCGTTTATGCCGGCCTGCTTGCCTGTGTGGATGCGGATTACGTTTTTATACATGACGGCGTCCGTCCCTTTGTCACCGGTGACATCATCGAACGGGGGTATCAGACGGCACGTCAGTACGGTACTGCTGTTTGTGCGGTGCAGGCTAAGGACACCATAAAGATTGTGAACGAAAAAGGCGTCGTATCGGAAACTCCGATCCGGACAAAGGTCTGGAGCGTGCAGACTCCGCAGATTTTCCGATACGATCTGATCCGGAAGGCATACGACACCCTGCAGATGTTTGATAAGGATGGAATCACCGATGACGCCATGGTTCTGGAGGAGATGGGCAACAGCGACGTGCATGTATTCCAGGGAGATTACTTTAATATAAAGATCACTACGCCGGAAGATCTTGATATTGCCGAGCGTTTTCTGGAGAAAAAAACCTGAATTGCTGAAATATCCGTTGAAATATACAAAATCGTATGGTATAGTATGATCTGTCGTTGAGAAACGGCAGGTCATACATATTTTGCAGGCAGCGTTATCGAAGCGGTCATAACGAGGCGGTCTTGAAAACCGTTTGCTGGAAACGGCACGGGGGTTCGAATCCCTCACGCTGCGCTTATAAGCCCGGAGGCACATAGCTTCCGGGCTTATACCATTTTTACACGGTTATTGAGTTCGGATCATATGACGGCGCTGCTTCCTGTATAGCGTGATATAAATTTCGGATCAGACAGACTGTGTACCCGTGGCATTTCCGGTACAGACACTGCCGGGAAGAAAATAGTGGAGGAAAATGTGATCAAAGAGAATGAGAACATGATCAGAGAGGATGAAAACATGATCATACAGGAAGAGAAAAGAATACGGGACAGATTTCTTGGCCGAACTCCGGGATATCCCGAATATCCGATGCGGCAGACTTCGGCTGTCCTGATTCCATTGCTTGAAGAAAATGGCGAGGTGAGAATTTTGTTTGAGAAAAGAGCCTCCTCTCTTCATGCACAGCCGGGAGAAATCTGCTTACCGGGAGGGCGGTTTGAAAAAGGAGAAAATGCAGTGCAGGCGGCGGTCAGGGAGACAAAGGAAGAACTTCTGGTCGGAAGCAGCCAGATTGAGATTCTTGGAGAGATGGACGGAGTAATGGGCCCGGCAGGTGCCCCGGTGTGGCCGGTGGTAGGAGTCCTTCGTGATTATCAGAATACCTGGTCCGGCGATGAAGTGGATCATACCTTTACGGTTCCGCTTGACTGGTTCCGGGAGCACAAACCAGAAACCTATGTTGCACACGTTGTTACGCAACCATCCGAAGATTTTCCCTTTGAATTGATTCCCGATGGAAAAAATTACCCGTGGCATTCGAAAAAACACCTGGTATATTTCTACAGAACCGAAATGGGAGTAATCTGGGGGCTCACCGGACATATTCTGGCGTCGTTTATCAGCAGGTATGCGGGAACGGATATTCCGGATTATGTGCCGGTTGATCGGACCCGAAGCTGTATCTGAGAGACCGGTAAAACAGCCGCTAAGGTTCTGGAAGAGGTATCTTCCAATACGTATCTCTACTAATAAAAATCGTTTAAGATTTGTTTTGGCATTCCCCCACGCCCATGCGCCGTTTCGTGTGCTGTGGACGCGGTACTCTGCAAAAAGATAGGAGTTGGATGTTTCGTTTGATCCTGGGAAAAAGAAAATGAAAATAATGAAAAAAGTGCTTGCCAAAACAAATGTGTTGTGCTAACATATCATTTGTTCGCGCGAGAAATATTAACGCGGCATTGCAGTACAATTTAATTGGTCGAGATATTCGAGCAGAATGGAGATGTACCCAAGCTGGCCGAAGGGGCTCCCCTGGAAAGGGAGTAGGTCGTTAATAGCGGCGCAAGAGTTCAAATCTCTTCATCTCCGCTGGATCAGAACGTTGCAATGTATGCGATAAAACACTGATCCTGTCATGAACATTGACAACTGAACAGTAAAACACATCCTCGAAAATTCAAATGAAGTTTTATAAAATTTTTGTTTGAACGATCGAAAGTATTCAACGGGTTATCGAACTGTTTGCAGGGAGATAACGAATTGATTACGATCCTTTAAAACAGTAAAAAGGGATGAATTAGCCAAGTGTTAATTCTGAACGAATCAATCTTTTTTATGAGAGTTTGATCCTGGCT